>JAJECD010000031.1 GCA_022822215.1 Candidatus Poribacteria bacterium
ATCGCCACCCGTCGGGGGTTTCGGCAATTGATAGTAGAGGGTATAGAGCTCGTGATCGTGTGGTATGATTTCGAGGGGGTATTCAGGAAAGATCGTTTTGAGTTCATCAGCGACGATATGTGCGAACAGACCGTTGAAACCGCAGTCATCAAAGAAAAGCATCCCTCCCTTTTCGATGATATATTTCCGAAGTGCGGCGCGCTCTTGCTGTGTGAAACCCGTCTGTAATGGACCGTCTTTTGCCAACCCACGCCCGACAGTGATGTCTTTATCGTGTCCGGTCATTATGATAAGGGGAGCGTCCATGATTTGCGGATTCGTGAGCGGTAAAGCACCGCCTTCAAAATTCATGTCCGCTCGGATTGAAGTGTGGTCTTCCAACCACTTGGTGAGCGCAGGGATCGCCGTCGGATCTTGCCACCAGTCCGAGAGCGAGTGTTTGAGCCGAATCAACCGGATATGCCCACGCATCTCGCTGCCAGTGCCTGCGAGAATACCGCCCAATTGTCCCTTCGGTAGCTGCACAAGTTCCTTCAAGTCCGTATCAAACCCATCGCCTAAACCCGCTGTCGGCAGCGATCCATCGAGGAATTCCGATAGCCCACTATGGGTTGCGCCTGTAGTACCTCTCTGGATCAACGGCGACGTGCTTTTTTCAAGTGTTGGGACTTCCGTAACGGGAGCCCCAGTGAGGGCTGCCGATGAACGGTTCGATTGTTCAACGCTGGGCAATGTCGGCGACACCGGAACCCCCTCAGGATTGAGAACATCTGGGTTAACCTTCAGTTCCGGTATCTGCCGCACAACCGTTGTCCGCTCAGTCGGCAGCTGCGTAAGATTCGACATCTGTTTCGGTGCAGTAACTGCGGTTGTTACCTGTGGCGTACTAACCGTTACATTTCGGCGTGTCGGACGGACGGGTGTGTCTGTCTGTGTCGGGGTGAGTGTGAGGAATGCTGCCTCAAACGTATCTTTGTTCAATTCCCGTTGCCCGGAGAACAGAAACGCTGCAAGGACGATGAAGAGCAGATGCAAGCCAATCGAAGCGATAGCTGCGCGCCGATTATGTCGCAAGTTTTGGCTTGCAAGCTGCATCAAAAGAGGTTTCTGTCTCATGACAATCTTTAGAGATGCCGCTGGATGTGTAGGTAACTCTGGGCATCTAACTCCCGATAATCCGGAATGTCGTACCGATTCCCCCGGACATCCGTTATAAAAAGCCGGGCAGGGGGTACCTGTTTAATGTTCTGATTCAACCCGCGGACCGAGAATGTCACACGGCCCCGCTCGGTTTCGACCTCCCATTCATGGATACCGAATTGCTCTTTCACGCGGTAAATTTTCTGGATTGTCGGCGTGAAGTAGCGTTTATCCAACTCCTCTTGGAGAATCTCCAGACTCTTTGAATCGAGTTCCGACGGGTTAACGAGGATTCCGATTTCGGTATCTTCATCGGCTGCGATGGAGATGTACTGGTTCGGGTCGCGAAGTGGCATAAGCCGCCGCACGACTACACGTAGGTAGCACGCTTCTTTCCGAATTTCCAGCCGTGGTGTTCCAACCTCAGAACGCGTGAAAGTCAGCGTCTCTGGCTCCAGGTAACGCGGTGTAAAGTCATCCGATTCAGAAGGTCCAGGCTGCGCTGTCGGTGCTGCGGCAAGGGCGCCTTGTTTTTCTCTGTTTTCGTTCTGCATATCTATCTCTCCACTGCTTGTGCTGCGGCGCGGACATTTGCGGCTTCGCGTTGGGTTTCTACGAGTTTGTAGTAGATACCTTTTTGTTCCATGAGTTCCTCATGCGAGCCACACTCAACGCCTTTACCTTTTTCAATCACGAAGAGCCGATCGGCGTTTCGGAGTGTTGAAAGCCTGTGGGCAATCGCGAAGGTCGTCCGGTTCTGCACCAGCCTATCAATTGCCTGTTGAATCTTCTTCTCGGTTTCTACGTCTACAGACGAAGTGGCTTCGTCGAGAATCAAGATACGCGGATTGTGTAAAATCGCCCGGGCGATGGAGATGCGTTGGCGTTCACCACCGGACAAGCGTCCGCCACGTTCCCCTACTTCTGAATCGTAGCCGTCTGGGAACTTGACAATAAATTCGTGGGCGTTTGCGGCTTTCGCTGCCGTGATAATGTCCTCCATCGTGGCATCAGGGTGCGCATAGGCGATGTTCTCGGCGATAGTGCCACTGAACAGGTACGGTTCTTGCAGTACGACCCCAATCTGGCGACGCAAATCTTTGAGATCAATCTCTTTAATATCTTCGCCATCAACCTCTAAGCGTCCGGCATCGGGTGTATAGAATCGACAAATCAGATTAATCAGCGTCGATTTCCCTGCCCCCGAATGTCCAACAAGTCCGATCATCTCACCGGGTTTCACGTGCAGGTTAATATCCCGAAGCACGGGTTTGTGTGAGTCGTAACCGAACGTCATGTTGTGGAACTTGACTTCGCCGGTGATGTTCGGCATGGCTTTAAGCGTGCCGTCATCAAACTACTCGGGTTGCGAGTCTATGACTTCAAAGAGCCTTTCCGCTGCTGTCATCGAACGAGAAGCCCAGTTAATCAACGGACTGATATAGCGCAACGGTTCGTAGAACATCATCAGGTATGCATTAAAAGCCATCAGCGTGCCGAGCGTCATACTCCCCGCGATAATGTTGAGACCACCGGCGTACCAAACAATCAGGGACCCCAACTGCACTGCGAACATCAGTGGCGGGTAGTAGGTTGCCCAGATTAATTCGGCATTCGTTTCATAATCCCGTGCGTCGATATTGGCATCAGCGAACCGGTTGACTTCGCTCCGTTGTTGTCCGAACGCGCGGACAACTCGGATACCGGATACCGAGTCGTTGACGACATCGAACAATTTTGAGCGGCGCCGCCATGCGCGGTGCCAAAGGCTTCGCACCTTCTTCCAGAACCAACCGGCACCAAAGACGATTATCGGAATCGGGATTAAGATGAAGCATGCCAATTGCCAGTTCATCCAGAAAAGCATCCCGCCAATTCCGAAGAAGAGGAGGAGCTCGACTGCAAGGAAGGAGAGTCCCTCTAACATGAAGTCTTGAAGCCGTTCACTGTCTTCAGTGATGTGTGAGATAACCGTCCCCGTTTTCCGTTTATCGAAAAACCGGATAGACAGATTGTGCAAATGCTGATAGACATGCGACCGGATATTCGCTGCGACGCGGAACGTCAGCCATGCACCTAAACGTAATCGGAAAACTGTGAAGATTTCTCGAATGATCTGTATCGCTAATAGCGCACCTACAGCGATGGACAATGCTAACGCTGCGGGTTGAATCGCCCGAAAAATGCTGCCTAATTGTGTTGCCGATGCTTCTTGTGCAGCAGTGGGCGCGTCGTTCAGAAGTAAAATATCGTCAATCAGGATACGAGAGAAATAAGGTGGCACAAGCGAAATGACGGTTCCAGCAATCACAAATAGCATGAAGAGGATTGCCCGACCCCGATAGGGGCGGATATAGGACAAAATCCGGAGCATGATTTTGTGTTTTTTGGTGCATGCCGGACACGGCGAAAACTCATCTGGCAAAAGCAAACCGCACGACTGGCAGAACTGTTCTTCTGGTTTATAATCCCATATTGGTGCTTCATCGCGTTTGCCTTTTCGGAATTCAATCTCGTCTCCGATAAATCGGGCGACGAATCCGAATTTTGAGGCGCAACCGCTTGAGTAGCGGATGAGATCAACGGTGCCATCTTCTGTCTCCAGTACCAAGAGACCTGCATCCACAACAATTTCTGGACGGATCCCCAGAACACTCTTGTATGGAATGTAGTGTAGCACTTCGCCTTTACCTGTTACGGTGAATATTGCGGCATCCGTTAGGACGAACCACTCTTCACCGTAGTTGCCTGTTGAGTTTACATCACTTTGAACGGCAAATCGGATCTGTTCTGAACGAATATCTAATTTTTTCAGGGTTTCTTTAATCAAATCGGGTATCGGGTCAAGTGTACCCGTTGGTGTCTCTGCAGTTGACATTCCTTTTTTCTACCTCCGTTCTTATTTCCCAGGTGTACGTGCGTCAGGATACTTCCATAGGTCTTTGCGATCAATAGACTTCCAACGCGTAGCGTCAACACGTTGGACAGCGTATATCTTCCGACCGCACCTGCACCGGACATCGTGAACGTGCCCATTTGAGCAGGTCTTGCTCTCAACAAAGTCAATACTCTCTTGATGGACGCGGTAACCGCACCTACACGAATAGCAAACCAAGTACATCACAAATCTCACTATCTACTGCATTTTTGAATATTGGATACTCACCTTTATAAAAACCCGTTTCTCGCAATTTAATTCAAAAAAATGTAACATAGTTAAACGCTAACAGCGTGCTTCTCCAAAACTGCCTCGTTCAATTCAACACCGAGTCCTGGCTTTGTTGACGGAATGATGTATCCATCTTCCCACTGCAACGGCTCCTTGAGAATATCAGCGTGGAAGCCATCCCATGTATGAATACCTTCTTGAATCAGGAAATTCGGGCTACAGACATCCAACTGAATATTCGCCGCACCCCCGATTGGACCGCCATACAGATGCGGTGCTATCTGCGCATAGTGTGCCTCACCCATAGATGCGATTTTCTTCGCTTCGAGGATACCCCCCGTGATTGTCAAATCCATCTGCAAGATAGATGCTGCCTGTTGTTCCAACAGATCCACAAACTCATATTTCGTTAGCAACCGTTCTCCAGTCGCAATCGGGATACTCGTGGATTGTGCGACGCGTGCCATCTCTTTAATATTTTCAGGGGGTAAGGGTTCTTCAAACCAGAGCGGATCGTACGGCTCAACGCGTTTCGCGAAACGGATTGCGCTGTTCGTGTTGAACTGTCCGTGGGTTCCAATCAGAATATCACATCTATTGCCAACGGCATCTCGAATCCCTCGGATGACGCTCTCTGCGTAGTCAAGTGTCTCCAACCTATCGGCGGTGTTCGGATCGACCGGATCAAACTTGACAGCAGTGAACCCCTTTTCGACGTAAGAGAGTGCGAGTTCCCCGGTTTTCTCTGGAGAGTCACCGCGTCGCCATGGCAGCAGATAGGAATAGGCGCGCAATTTCTCATGGAACATTCCGCCTAATAGGTTATAGATCGGCTGATTCAGTGCCTTTCCGACAATATCCCAACATGCCATCTCAATCGCGCTCATCGCTGGGCTTGTCAATGGACCGGAATGCCGCACGCACGGTCCTTCGTAAAGCGTAGACCAAATCCGTTCAATTCGAAACGGATCTACACCTATCAGGTAGCGTTCTCCCCAATCTTTAATCAGCTCGATAACGACATGGTTCAATTGGGTATGATAGGTACATTCGCCTACTCCCGCAATGCCTTCATCGGTTATCAGTTTGACGAAAATCCAACGCCTTCCACCCCAATGCGGTGGCGGTACATCAACGAGATACGTTTTTACATCAACAATCTTCATTCAGTGTCTCCCTCTCTGTAGGAGTGCTCTCCTAATAGCGACTCTTACTGACGACTGACAACCAACAACCGACAGCCATTAAAATCACGGATTCCACCAATAGGTCACTTTGCCAACTAAGGTTGTATCCAACAACCCTGTTGATACGCTGTCTGTCCCGTAAGTTTGGTTGAAAACCAAATAGAAATCGCTACCGGGTTGGTAGACATAGTTAACTAAGAAATTCGTTGTAACGAGGTTCCGATCACTGTTCCATTGGACGTAGAGTTTGGTGAAGAGATCTGTCGAAAAGGAATAGACGATACGTCCGCCAAAGACATTCGTATTGAAGGATCCTTCTGGGAGTGTGACGCGGTTAAACTCGTATCTCGGTTCCACACTAAAGCGTCCAGCGAACCGAAGGTCGAGACGCAGGTCAAAGCCACGGCGGGTGCCGTTGTAGAAATCCCCGATATTGAACCCAAACCGTCCGTTGAAAACTTGACCCTCGGCGTTGAACATGAGGCTGTAGTTACTGACATTTATCAAAGTTATGTTCACACTACTAAAGGCGTTGCCTCAGAGCATGTCGTATTATGAAAATGCGTTTTGTTTTCAAAAAGTTTCTTGATTTTTAGCGCATGAGATGGCA
>JAJECD010000059.1 GCA_022822215.1 Candidatus Poribacteria bacterium
GGTTACAAACGGCGAATCGTCGCCGTCTTTCAACCCCATCGCTACCAGCGGGTCAGAGACTTGGCGGATGAATTCTCCCGATCCTTTTATCAGGCAGATGTACTCATTGTTACTTCAATCTACAGTGCTGGCGAAGCGCCCATTGAAAATGTCACCGCTGAAAAATTGGTACAAGCAATACAGGCGCATGGACATCGACAAGTCCTTTACGTACCAGACACAGATGAAATTACGAATGTGCTCATGGAGATAACCCAGCCAGACGATATTGTTATTACACTCGGTGCTGGAGACATCAGTAAGGTAGGACGAGAATTTTTAACGAGACTTCAGGCGGAAAATTAATCATTTTCTTCTTGTTTTGTATCTTCTTCTCTAATCGTCTCGTTTTTATCTACAATAGGACTTACGCAATTCCCTGGTAAGTGCGGTTTCCAACCGCACCGATCGCGTGATAAATAGCGGAATTCCATAATTTTGCGTAAGTCCTGTACAACTGAAACGAACGGCGGACAAATGTTTGCTCGATCAGTCCGTAAAAAATATACCGCTTATGTGCGCGAGACTTCAATGCCCACAAGGCGACTTGGTAAGCATCCTAATGCCAAGGTTTATATGTACCGGCGCGTGGTTTTTGCTGTCGCTATTGTACTGACCTGCGCTTTTATCGCGAAGATAGCACTCAGTTTTTTCGGCGCTGAATATGTCTCTTTTGAATTGTCTGGAAATGTACACTATACAGAAGGACAAATCTATGATATATTGGCTAAACAGTTGGACAACATCGTTACAGATTCTGAAGAACGAACGGAGAACTATCTCAAAGAAAACCTGAGTTATATTAAAGAGGTACACGTTTCCAAGCATGTAATGAAACGTTTATTCACTATTGAAATTACCGAGCGTGAACCTTTTGCCTTACTCAGATTTTATGCGGGTTTTAAAAATCCGCCTGTCCTCGGCACGGGTGCTGATCAAGATTGTTCATTTTTCTTATTGGATGTTAATACACAGATTTTGGAGCGTATAGATGTCGGAGAAATTGGAGTGCCGGTGGATAAACGGTTCCAAGGCATGGTTACGCTGATTGCAGCGGGTGATAAACGCCCAAAGGTTGGGGCTACCTTCCAAACTTCCGGAGTTCCTATGGCGGTAAAGGTTTTAAAAAGTGCTATGCGCCAGCAACCCGAACTCGCAAGCCAGATAGAAACTATTGACGCGAGTCGCCCGCAGCAAATTAGAATATATATTGAAACACTACCGCTGCCGGTTTGGATCGCAGCGGATGCGATTGAAACCGGGATTCATCATGCTACGTTGCTTGTAAGGCAGCACAAGGGGCGTATTCTCGAACTTCTCAAAGCACATCCAGATGCGACACAACCGTACTTGGACGCGAGATTTGAAGATTCAATCTACTTAGGCGGTTATACGCAGACGCAATAGCATCTATTTCGTAAATACTGGATCGTGCAGCGTGTAAAATGCTGGTGCTTAGCCGTTTTTAAAATACAGAAAAAGAAATACAGAAGAAGGGGGTGAAAACCTACATGCCCAAACAGAATGTTATCGCAGGACTTGATATCGGGTCGAGCAAAATTTCAGTAATAGTCGGGAACGCCCTACACGGGAGTCAGGAAAAGATAGGGATCGTCGGTGTTGGCCATGCACCTTCCAAAGGGCTGAGAGGCGGGGTTGTCGTTGACATCAATCAGACAGCCGAAGCTATCCGCACAGCCATCTCCAGTGCAGAATTGATGGCAGGTGTCAAAATCGATTCCGTCTGCGTGGGAATCTCTGGGGAACATATCATCGGCCAAACCTCGCATGGGGTCGTCTCTGTCGCCAATACTGAAATTTCGCATGAAGATGTTGAGCGAGCAATGGTAGCAGCGAAGGCGATCTCCATTCCTTCTGACCGTGAAAATCTACACGTTATTCAACAGAGTTTTGTCGTTGACGCACAGAGTCGTATCAGAGAGCCTGTGGGGATGTCAGGGGCGCGTCTCGAAGCCTATGCCTATATTATTACGGGTGGAACAACGGCTATTCAGAATTTGCTCAATAGTATTGAAAAAGCTGGCGTGCCGATCGTCGAGACGCTCGTCGCAGCACCACTCGCAGCCTCTCAAGCCGTCCTCTCAAGAGATGAACGCGAAGTCGGGATCGCACTCGTTGATATTGGTGATGGCACAACTGAAATCATTGTTTATAAAGAGGATTCTATTCAACATACAGCCGTAATTCCTGTCGGCGGACAGCATATCACTAATGACATCGCGCAGTACCTAAAGGTTACCCTCCCCGAAGCTGAAGAGCTGAAAATTCATCGAGGATGTGCATGGACGGAATTGGTGACGATGGATGATGTACACCCGATTCCAGTTGCTACGGATGCCAAACCGCGTTTCATCGATCGACACGAACTCGCGCAAATTATCGAATACCGCATGACGGAAATCCTTGAGATTATCGCTTATGAATTGGGAGATACGCCCCTGCCGGGAGGCCTCGTCTTCACTGGAGGCACCTCGCTCATTGATGGGCTACAAGAACTTGCTGAAACCATGCTACAACTTCGCGTTCAAATCGGATATCCCACGGAAATACAAGGATTAACCGACCGCGTCAATCATCCAATGTACGCTGCTGGCATCGGGCTTGCGCTTTATGGTGAAAGTCTCAGACAACAAGAATATGAAAACCACATGCGCCGGCGCGGTAATACCTTCGGGGCGTTTCTGCAACGCATCAAAGAGTGGTTCGGATATTAAATCCATAAACTCCGCAGCTTCGACTTAACTTACAGGAATACTTGACTTAACGCGTCTCTTAGCGTATAATTTAACATGAAAAAGCAAACCCAATGAAAGTCATTACGGAACCTCAGCTTAGAAATTGAGGTTATAACGATAGGAGGAATTAGGTTGCTGTGGCTTACGGATAGTAACTGAAATCCAATATGATAGAATTTGAACAAGAAGAATTTGAAAACTTACGCGCCAAAATCAAAGTCATTGGTGTCGGCGGAGCGGGTGGGAACGCTGTCAAACGGATGATTGAAGCAGGACTTACCGGCATAGAGTTTTACGCCGTGAACACGGATCAGCAGGCACTCCTAACCTGCCGCGGTGCCACGCAAATCCAGATCGGTGTGAACACGACTGAGGGGTTGGGCTCCGGAGCTAACCCTGATGTGGGTAGAAAAGCCGCTGAAGAAGACAGAGAGCACCTGCAAACTATCGTCGAAAATGCCAACATGGTCTTTATCACCGCTGGAATGGGCGGCGGCACAGGGACCGGTGCAGCGCCTCTTATCGCTTCGCTTGCACGAGAACGAAACGCACTTACTATCGGTGTTGTAACCAGACCTTTTAACTTTGAAGGTCAGCGTCGCTCGGACCAAGCCGAAGCGGGACTTGATGAACTACGCGCCGCAGCCGACTCTGTCATTGTTGTACCCAATCAACGGCTCATTGACACAATGGACAGGAAACTCCCCATTCGAGATGCATTTCGTATTGGGGACCAGATCCTCCTCCACGGTGTTCAAAGCATCTCTGACATCATCACCGAAGCTGGCGAAATTAACGTTGACTTCGCTGATGTTGAATCCATTATGCGAGACGCAGGGAGCGCCCTCATGGGAATGGGACGCGCAACAGGGGACAATCGCGCACAAATCGCTGCTGAACAAGCCATCAGCTCTCCACTGCTTGAACAGACGAATATCGCTGGTGCTGTCGGGATGATTGTCAACATTACCGCACCTCCTGATTTTATGATGCATGAACTTGATGAAGCCATGCAGGTTATCAAAGATACCGCCACCGATGCACAAATTATCTTTGGGCTTGTTTACAAAGATGAATTGGAACTCGGAGATGAAGTCCTTGTAACTGTCATCGCAACAGGTTTCGATGCTGAGGCGGATGAAAGCTTCGGCGGACAAGACAGAGAATACGGCTCCCGGTATGGGGATGTAGATACGTATCAGAGACAGCCAGCGCCTGCACACAATCAATATGCGTCAGCCCGCGGTAGGACTCGACCTGGTGCCGGCAGAACGCTACCGAATAGGTCTGTTGCACCCGTTCGTGAACGCAGATCCAACGTCGAACCCCCTATGGAGCAAGAGGAACAACCTTCGCAGCCAAGGCAAACCAGACCGTCGCGTGGAAAAGAGAAAGCACGGCAACGCAGTGGTACGGATTGGGAAATCCCAGCATTCCTCCGCGTTCAAAAAAGAGGGCAGAACAACAAATAGCAATTACCTCTATATTTTCTTCCTATCAGTGCCACTTTTCTAACCCCGATGCGTAAGCCCTAAAGTAGCCTCGACCCCGTTATCGAGGCTACTTTATGAACTCAAATTACACTGCTTTTTCTTTACCGGCGCGTTTTTACGTGCACCGTACGATGTCTGAGGATAACTGTGGACTTACGTCAACATTACCAACATCTCCGCAACGAAGAACTCGGCGGATATAATAATTTCAGAAAACCGAACAAATTTGCACTCGTCTATCCAAGCACTTACGAACTCGGCATGTCGAGTCTCGGTGTTCAGGTTATCTATGCGACCCTCAACAGTCGAGCCGATACCGCTTGCGAACGGGTCTTTGTGCCTGAATCTCAGTATCTTCGCCAACTTGTTACGCAAAAAAGTCCGCTTTTCTCATTCGAGACGCAGACAGCACTCAACAGATTTGATATTGTCGGATTTTCTGTCTCCTTTGAATCGGACTATGTGAACATCCCGCGGACGTTGGAACTCGCAAACATCCCACCGCTTGCCGAAGAGCGCACGGAATGGGATCCGCTCATCATCGCGGGTGGTATCAATATCTCTTACAATCCTGAACCGATTGCGGATTTCGTTGATGTCTTTGTTGTCGGAGAAGCCGAACTTGTCATCCATCAACTCATGGCACATTTTGACGAGTGGCGGCAGCGCCGGGCACCCAAGCGCGAGTTGCTTGAAGTGCTTGCGACTGTTCCAGGACTCTATGTCCCCAGTTTTTATGAGGTGACGTATCAAGATGATGGTACTATTGATGCCGTCTCTCCAAAACCCGGTGTATCCCCTCAGATTCACGCCGGTGCCGTTCCTAAACTTGATGATGTTGAGACCTGCACGCACATCCATACGCCGAATACTGAATTCTCAAATGCACATCTTATTGAAATCGTGCGCGGCTGCGGACGACAATGCCGCTTCTGTGTTGCTGACTACGCACGCCGATGGCCACGGCAACGTTCCGTAGAGAATACGCTTGCCCTCGCAGAACGGGCACGCGGCATTACGGACAGAATTGGGCTCGTCGGTGCCTCGATCTCTGACCATCCCCACATTGATGAGATCGCTTCAGGTCTCGTCGCGCGTGGGTTCCGTATTTCTTGTGCTTCACTTCGCGCGGAAACCGTCCGTGCCCCTTTACTCGACGCACTTGCAGACAGTGAACAAGGAACAATCACGATTGCACCGGAAGTCGCAACTGAAGAGCTCCAGAAGGTCGTCAATAAAGCGATCCCACGCGAACGGCTTTATCACGTCTTTGAGGAAGCATTGAAACGCGATATTCTCAATCTCCGTCTATACTTTCTTATTGGGGTCCCACAGGAAACGCCAGCAGATGTTGAGGCTATTGTGGAGATGGCAAAGGAGATGCGCACCATATTGCTGCCACACGCGAAACGGACCGGTAGGATGGCGCGTATCAGTTTTACCATTTCTCCGATGGTGCCGAAACCACATACGCCTTTCCAGTGGGTCGCGATGGAACCCCCCAAAACCATTGCCCGAAAACTTGACTTTTTGAAACGCGAAATTAACGCTCTCGGTAGCATAAAGGTTGGCTCTGCCAGTGCCAGACTCGCGCACCAAGAAGCCGTTTTCGCACGCGGCGATCGGCGACTCGGAAAGGTTATATTAGAACTCGCGCGCGGGACATCGTGGAACCAAGCCTTCCGTCAATACGGATTGTTACCTCATTTTTACGCCGCCCGTGAGCGCCCGCTGCATGAGGTCAATCCGTGGGACCACCTCGACCTCAATGTCAAACCTCAGTTTTTGCAACTTGAATTCCACAAGCAGGAAAAAGGGTTTATGACCAGTGCTTGTGACACAACCGTCTGTAAAAAGTGCGGTGCTTGCTAATTTCTCGTGTTACCACCAATTAACCTCGCTAAAAATCCGATTTGCCATTTGGCAAACCTTACTCTTTTTTCTTAGGAGGAATGCACTGTGGGTCAATTCAGACAATTAATAGGCGTATTTGTTACGATATTTGTAGTGCTAACCCTGACAGCTCCTTTATACGCAGGGTTAGATGATAAATCCCTCGTTTTATACCTCTCCTTTGATGAAGGAAAGGGAGGGAATGCTGCGGATGGTTCTGTACACGGACATGAGGGTGAACTTATTGAAAATCCATCATGGGTAGATGGGCAGTTTGGCAAGGCTTTAGAGTTTGACGGCACTAAGCAACAATATGTCGTCGTGCCTATCAACGACACTTTACAATTAAGAGAAGAGTTCTCTGTCGCCTTTTGGGTTAAGCGTGGCAAGGCACAGATTCGGGACTGGAACTACATGGTGGCTGCTGGTAGTTTGAAGTGGGCAACGATTTTTCAGAACGCCAGTAGTAACACCTTTTTCTGGTCAACATCCGGTGGTGCCTGGGCACAGAAAGCCGTCAGCGATGACATCCAACCTGAAGACTGGGTCCATTTAACGGTGACACACGATACCAAGTCAAAAGTCGTCATCTACAATGACGGCAAAGAGGCGGGTGGTGGCGCGAAACCGCCCCCTGTTGATGAGATTGACGGCTCTATTATGGTCGGTGCGAGACATCCAGGGGAGGAATTTTTCACGGGTATCATCGACGAAGTGTTTCTCTTCAATCGGATTATCACTGAGGCAGAAATCAGCGACATCATGAACGGCGATTTCCTACCCGTCGAACCGGCAGAAAAACTTGCGACGACATGGGGAAGCATCAAAGCAGATCGCGATTAGCGATTCGCTTATCGCGGTTCGCGTACCGCGGTTCTCGGAAAGCGGTCTGCGGTAGACGGTTTGCGGGAAGCGGAAACGTATGTTAAAATATGTCACTATATTTATCCTCTTCAGCACTTTCGGAAATACCGCCCTATCCAATGCATCGCTTGCCGAAAAGCATTATGAGCAAGCCTATGCTTACCACACTATTGGCGAGTTTGCGCAAGCCATTGCCGAATACAAGAAAGCCATCACACTCGACCCAAACTCCCCTATCTTCTACAACAGACTGGGTGTCGCATACGCCGAACTGAAGCAATACGATGCCGCACTTGATGCCTATCAGACGGCGTTAGCACTGTCTCCTATGACACCTGAGCCGCACTATAATATCGGGTTGGTTTATCTCAAGAAAGGGGACCTCCCGCATGCCCTTGAAGCATTTAAGCGTGCGGTTGCGCGAAATCCAGAATGGGGAGACGCTTATGCTGGACTCGGTGAAGTCTACTTGAAACAAGGTCGTTTTGAACGGGCGGTGCTTTCCTATAAAAAAGCCGTCCACCTCAATCCAAAGGGGGCTGGCGCAATTTTGGGGTTGGGTAAGGTCTATGTTAAACAGGATCGCTTGGCGGACGCAATTACGACCTTTGAGAAAGTAGTCGAAATTCAGGTCGATCATACAGAGGCACATTACCAACTCGCACAAGCCTATGTTAAGAAAGGGGAGAAGGAAAAAGCTGCCGCAGCGATGGCGTTCTTCAAAGCCCTCCGCCAGACGGATCCGCTCCTGCAGGAAGCTGAGATGTGGGTGAACAGATACCCGAATGACGCAAGGGGCTATAACAACCTCGGTATCGTCTACCTCGCCCGTCATCGCTTTTCGGATGCCATTACCAACTATAAGCGTGCAATCTCTCTTAATCCGGCCTTAGCCACTGCCCATTATAACTTGGGGCATGCTTATCATAAACAGGGAAAAATTAAGCGGGCGATAGCAGCCTATCGCGAGGCACTCGCTGTTGATAATACACTCGCCATCGCACACAATAACGTCGCCGTCTGCTATATTGAGTCAAAATCCGACCTTGATAAAGCACTGCTTCACGCCAGAAGTGCTGTCCAACTTGTACCGACTGAAGCAAATTATTGGGATACGCTTACCCAAGTTTGCACCCTCCGGGGATTGGCAGATGAAGCGCGCCATGCCCGCGAGCAGTGGAAAACCCTCTCTCAGGAATAGGACTTACGCAGCGATGCGATAATGCACGTCGCATTTGAGCGAGTACGCCGCAAAATCGCATCACTACAAACAGATGGACCTTGAAAGGACGCGCATTTCTCAAAAGCAGCCCGGTTCGTAGTAGCGCAATTCATTGCGCCTTGCGTAAGTCTTGAGGAAGAATGAGATACGTTTGCTGTATTATCCTCTCTCTCATCTTTACTTCTTACATTTCTGCCGAAGTCCAATTCGTTGATGCAACAACCGCTGCAGGAATCGACTTTCAGCATGTTGATGGCAGAACCGGTGAGAAATATCTCATCGAAACCCTCGGCTCCGGTGCACTCTTTTTCGATTTTGACCTTGATGGGCACCTCGATCTTTACATAGTCAATGCCACGCGTATCCCGCCTCCCATCGACGACAAATCCGTTCAAACAGAAGCATTCCCACAAAACAGGCTCTACCGAAACAACGGGGACGGCACTTTTACTGACGTTACACGCCAAGCAGGCGTTGGAGATACCGGCTACGGAGTCGGATGCGCTGCCGCTGATATCAACAACGACGGCTATCCTGAAATCTACGTGACGAACTTCGGACAGAACCGCCTCTATTACAACAACGGCGATGGCACCTTTACGGATATAACACAGAAAGCAGAAGTCGGTGATGCGCGCTGGGGGACCAGCTGCGCCTTTCTCGATTACGATTTGGATGGGGACTTGGACCTATACGTCGTCAACTATATGAAGTTTTCTATTGCTGAAAACCGGTGGTGGGAGACCCGCGGCATCAGAACCTATTGTAGTCCTACAGATCAGATTGCTGGGAGCCATTTTGTCAGTGAGCCCGATATTCTCTACCGCAATAACGGCGACACCACCTTCACCGATGTCACTCAAAACGCGGGCATTTCGCATCGCGCCCTCGGTCTCGCTGTCGCTGTCGGAGATTATGACAATGACGGGTACCCGGACATTCACATCGCCAACGATATGGAAGCCGATCAATTTTACCGCAACAACGGCGACGCGACTTTTACCGAAACCGCTGACCTGACCGGCACCGGCTACGATGGGAACGGTTTCCCGGGAAGCGGGATGGGGAGCGCGTTCGGTGATTACGATAACGATGGCTACCTCGATCTCGTCGTCAGTAACGCCTCGGCACTCCCGGTGATCCTCTATCAAAACGAGAGTGCTACCTTTTTTACAGATGTCTCTTTTATCTCAGGAATTGGCGCAGTAACACTCCCTTATTTTAAATGGGCGGTCGAATTCTTCGATTACAACAACGACGGTCTCCTTGACCTCTTTGTTGCGAATGGCCACCTTCAGGAGAACATCTCACTTTTCTCAGACAGTACGTATCCGCAGGCAGATTTACTTTTCCGCAATACGCGCCAACAAGACGGCACCTATCGCTTTACCGACACTTCTGCTGAAGTCGGACTGACACAACTTCCCAAGCAGGTGAGCCGGGGTGCAGCGTTCGGGGACTACGACAATGACGGCGATATTGATATTTTTCTGAATAATTCCAATCAACCCGCAGTGCTTCTCCGAAACGACGGAGGTAACAGCAAGCACTGGCTCACTGTCCAACTTATCGGGACACAGCGCAATGTATCAGGTATCGGTACAAAGGTATTTGTAAAGGCAGGAGATCTATCTCTTTTCAGGGAGGTACGTAGTGGTGCGAGTTATCTGTCGCAGAGCGATCTTCGCGTGCACTTTGGACTCGGCGAGAATGCGACAATTGACACCTTAGAAATTCGTTGGCAAAGCGGACATAGCGATCAATTTTCTAATCTAAAATCAAACCAGATACTCCGCGTTAAAGAGGCACACGGGTTGATGCTTCAATGAGTGAAATCCGTCCGCTAACGGTTCTTTATAAAATAAGTAGGCGAAGTTTTGCGGCGTACTCGCCTAAATGCGACGTGCATTCTAACCTCGCCGGTTTTTCTTAAACAACCCCATCATCTTTTTCTCCAAACGTATACACATTTCCGAAGCGGCACACGTCCGTATGCCCCCATTTGTTGACTGCTATTCCCTTTTTTTCCGGGCACAATCAGAATATTTTCCACCTCGAAACCCAAGGCTTGAGCAATATCCGATAAGATCATATCTACGGATATACTCACACCGGCGTAACGCACGTTGTCATTAACCATAAAGAGGCGCGCATTTGGTTTTAGAACGCGGGCACACTCACCGATAACACACGCCATTTCGGAGAAATATCCACGAACCATCCTCGGAATGCCGCTGTTATTTAATGTGCCAGATGCTTTTTCGTGTTCAAGGTAGGTACATATTGTTTGTAGTAATTTTTGCTGATTAGCTGCTTCTATAAAGGATTCCCATTGTGGGCAAATTTTCAATAAATCTTTTTCTCGATTTTCCACAGTGCAACTGAGCATCTCTTGCCGCAGATTTAAAACTTCCGCCTGTGTCAAGTCCAACATAGCGAGTTCAAGCGCATAAGTCCGAGTGTAATCGTAACGGTTGCAATAGGGGGGCGAAGTTACGATCGCACCATAAGAGGCTTTTTCAAGGGTGGGAAGAATTTCAAGACACGAACCTTTGAATAACCGAATATCTCCTGCGATCTGTTTGACAGGAAAAAGTGTTACGGGTAGCTCAGCGTCACGCACATCTGATAAAATCTCTTTGAGTTTGACAGTTATCGCTGTATCAAAATCAAGAATTTTTCCTTTGTTGAAAGCCTTGGTCCCCGGTCGTCGTTTGCCTGAGCGGGCATCCCAGCGCAAATACTGTCCATCTTTTCGTGTATAACTAATATCTTCTAAGATGCACAAGAGTGCTAAACGTAAGATAGCTTGAGCGTTCTCATTCTCTTGTTGAAGCGCACTTCTGTATCTTTCGATCGCCTCTACTGTTTCTGGTGGATAGGCGTTCTCTGTGATCCGGATGGTACTAAATGGAAGTCTTTCTGAATATGACTTCCAGGGAAGGGATGTTATCCAATGTTCGATTGTGCCAGTGTCGTCAGTTGTCAGTTTTCTTTTTGATAAGAGACGGGCGCGGATAATTTCCTGACCGATAGGTAATAGTTCTATACCATCGGCAGGAATTCCTTGGGAACTTGCTGCGAACAGAGTTGTGCCTATTCCAGCAAACGGATCAAGCACCTTTCCCGATATGCGTCCTTTGTAACTGCCGAGAAAATATTCAACAAGTTCCGCTGAAAAGGCTTCTTTGTATTTGTACCAACCATAAGCCGGTTTGTCTTTATTTCCTTGAAAACTCACGGTTTTTCGGGACAAAAACGGGGCTGTTGAGAATTGTGCTTTGAAGTTCTCAGCGAGTTCAGCATCAAGCGCGGCGATTTTATCGCGGAGTGTGTTAATTTCTGGTTGGGTTTTATTTTTTTCAGGTGTCATAAGCCTTTTTATTCATCGCCATCCGGAATCTCCGGCCAATTATGTTCCGGCGAATACCCCAACGCTTCTTTCCCCGGTTTCCATGCAAACCGCGAGTCTCCACGTCCCGCAACAGCGTTGTAAGCACCATACTTGACCGTCTCCGTCTCAATCGCACACGCAACACACTGCGCAACGTCCCTCGGATCGACATAAACAAACCAAGGACCCGTCACAACATCAGGTACCGTCGGCCCCGGATTCTGTCCATCACCCGCAATAACACCCGGACGGACGTGGATTACGTCCAACCCGTGTGCCTGATGGTATGCCACACCGATCTGCTCACCGAGATACTTCGCCAATGAATAGTAGAGATCCCCCGGACCAAACACAAAATCATCACTGACGTGGTATGGTAGTTTGGCATCGGGTGCAGGGTGACACGCTGAGATACTCGAAATGTTCACCAATTTTTGCACACCTTGCTGCACACAGGCTTCCGCCACGTTCCACGTCCCTTTCACCATAACGTCCGCAAATAACGAAGGAGGTTTGTCAGACCGTCCCCGCACCAAAGCGACGAGATGCACAACCGCGTCTTGACCGGCACACGCCGCTTCGATTTCAGAGGGGTTTGTTACGTCTGCTTTGATAAAAGTCGTGTCTGGAAATGAATGCTCAGGTTCAACGATGTCCGTGAGCGTGAGTTGGTAGGTGTCCTGCAAGCGATGAATAATAAATCGTGCCAAGTATCCGCTTGCACCGGTAATTAGAATTTTTTCAATAGGCATCAGTGTCTATCCTATGGTTCTTCATTTTTTTGTAGGACGGTGAATGCCATACGGCATTCATACCGTTGATTATTTCCAAATCCCGACTTCTTATACTTCTGGATGCCTGAACTTGTTCAGGAAAAGTATTTGAACCTCTAAACAAAAGGAGCTTCCGTTTCATAGAGCGCAGCGTTATAACCGACAAGAAAGACATCACCTGTTCGCACTGTCGGCGCACGGAGACTTCCGCTGCGCCCCAGCACCACCTTTAGAATCGCTTCTTGTGTGTCTTCAGTTGGCACAAAGGTTTCAACGCGCCTCCCTTTCGCGACAACAATGCGTTCCGCACCGCCCATTAATTTCCATACCGCTGCTGCCTCCATTTTCTCTTTTCGGGCATCCGTACGGCTTTCCGCTTGTAAATTATGTGTGTCAAGTAACTCTTGCACTTTTTTACACGAGTTTCAGCCATTCCGAAAATAGATCCAATCTATCATCACAATTCCTCCTTTAGCTTAAAAGATCCGCCATGTGGATAAATCTGCCGGTCCCACGACTCTGAACGGCTGCATCAATAAGCGCAAGTGTCTGAAGTCCGTCAGAGAATGGCGAACGGATGAGCGTCCGATCACCTGTTTCAATTGCTCGTAACCATGCCCCCGTTTTGTCCAGCCCCAAACTGTTTTCGGGAGCCACAGGCTCATCAACAGTTTCCCCATTTAAATAACCACGGATCGCGTTTTCTACCATATTCGCGTGTAAGCGTAGATGCGGTCCGATGACTTCAACCTCAAAACTGAATTTTTCCGTGCCGCAATGATTCATGTGTGTCCCAAAGGCCCCGTTATCCAGTTGATACGTCATCTGGATCGCGTTTTCAGCATCGAATTCCGTGCGTTCCAGAGCCATATTCTTTATCGCAAGAGCGTGCGCCTGCACCGGTTTCGGGTTCCCCATAACGAACCGCGCACAGTCCAACACATGCACCGCCTGTTCAGGCAAGGGACCCCCGCTGATCTCGTACTGCAGAAACCACGGCGACATCCGAAAACTGAGATAATAATCAACAGTGCAAACCGTCCGGACCAGATGCACCGTTTCCGAGGCAATTAACGCCTTCAACCGTTCATAGAGCGGATGATACCGGAGTTGAAATCCAACAGCGGCAATAACGTCCGCTTTCTCAATACAGGCGAGACACTTTTGACCCTCAATCATGTTCAATGCAGGCGGTTTTTCGACCATCATCGGAATACCGCGATCGCACGCCATCTGGATAGGTTCAAAACGAATGGGGGGTGGCGTTGTAATCACCACCCCGTCCATCTCTACCTCGAAAAAAGCGTCCAA
>JAJECD010000327.1 GCA_022822215.1 Candidatus Poribacteria bacterium
AAATGCCCCTGTGTTTGCATCTGTCCACCCATGACCCCGAATGTAACCAGAGGAACTCCATTTTGTGCAATCATTCCCGGGATAATTGTGTGCAGCGTCCTTTTATGCGGGGCAATACAGTTAGCATGGTTTGCCTCAAGGGAGAAACCTGCCCCTCGATTTTGTAACACAATGCCTGTATCACCAGCAACCAAATGCGAACCGAACCCAGCAAAGATACTATTAATAAAGGAGACAACGTTTCGTTCACTGTCAACTGCACAGAGATATACGGTATCACTACCCATCGACGGAAACCCCGGATCCGGCAACATATTCGCCCGTTCTGGTGAGATACGGGAGCGTTGACTCTGCGTATAAGCGTCAGCAAGCAGCCCATCTACTGGCACATCTACAAACGTTGGGTCTGTCACGTATTTGTAAAGATCCGCAAACCCTAATTTCATCGCCTCAATGGCATAGTGTAGATGTTCAGGACTGTTATGCCCCATCGTTCTGAGGTCAAACCCTTCAACGATATTGAGTGCAAGCAGCGCAGCAATGCCCTGTCCATTCGGTGGAATCTCATAGACATCATAGCCGCGATAATTGGTAGAAATTGGCTCTACCCAATCAGATCTGTGTTCGGCAAAGTCCTGTAAAGTAAATAAGCCCCCATTTTCATCAGAGAATCTTACAATTTTTTCGGCAATCTCACCTTTATAGAATGCGTCCCGGCCCCCCTCTGCCACCAATCGAAAACTCCGCGCGAGATTCGGTTGTCGAAAGATCTCGCCCGGTGCTGGTGCTTTTCCGTTTGTAAGGTAGGTCCGCGCTGTATCAGGATGCTGTGCCAACATTGCCGCGCTTCCCTGCCACGCAAGCGAAATCTGAGGGCTTACGGGAAAACCTTTCTCAGCATAGTCAATAGCAGGCTGAAGCACTTCTGCTAACGACATCGTTCCACATTCCTCTAAGAGGGTCGCCCACCCATCAATTGTCCCTGGGACTGTAACGGCATACATACTTCCGAAGGCAGGGATACTAACCAATCCCTGCTTGGTAAAGAATTCGGGTTCCGCTGCGTAGGGTGCCCTCCCACTCGCATTTAAGCCTCGGATCACACCATCTTTAGGCTGGTAAACCAGCATAAAGGCATCCCCACCGATACCGGTTGACATCGGTTCAACGACGTTGAGTATTGCAGCCGTGGCGACCGCTGCATCAAAAGCGTTACCACCGTCACGTAGGATTTGCAATCCACCTTGCGCCGCAAGTGGCTGACTCGTCGCAACAGCCCCGTGTTGGCAAATAACCGCTGAACGTCCAGGTCCGAATTGGTTTGGACGATATCCATCAAACATCTACTTCCTCCTACCTTTGGATTGTTATCACTATAGCATGCCCTATCTTTTTTGTCAAATTACGTAGGACGTGAACATCGTTTCGATTCTGTCCCATTGCCTTTTTAGCCCCAGCGGGGCGATAGGTATATAGAAACACGATGTCCCAAATCCCAAGCCCCAGCGGGGCGATAGATGTATCATAAAAGCTAAAAAATCTAATGGAAAATGTAGGCGTTGATTGTTTGAATGCACGTAGCATGAATCAACACAGAATGCATTTATGGCAAATGTAATACAAGGAACGGATTTAGTCTATTCCCAGACTAAATCCTGTGGGGCTTTACGCCGCAAATCGCGGATTACACGGATTTTAAGATATTTGCCATTCAAAACGGATTCGAGATTTGGAGAATTGAATGGTTCTTCCAAAAGATTAACATTCCACAAAATTTATGGTATACTTTCAAAGAGAGAAGATTAAAATTATTTTCAAAAAAACTTCTATGTAGGTGAAACCGAGTAAGCATTCATGAGGTCAAGATATTTCGAGGCATAACAACGACTCTGAAGAAATCGTAAGAGTTGTTGGGAATTGGCTTCGTACCGCATCGGAACGTCGGACAATTCCAGGAGGCGGCATTATCTGGAGACATTACTAAGATTTTCTGAATGATTTACCGCAATTGGCTCAAAGATTGCAGTTAGAAATTGAAGATTTCAAATTTTTCAATGCATTCAATGATTATACTTTCGCCATTGCGGAATGGCTGAGTCTTCAGCCTCGTAGTGAACCGTAACATATTTTGAGGAGGTAATTAGAATGGCAGGACAAAGAATTGTCAAATATCCCCCCAAACGGGGACAGATCCCAAGATCAAAAGTCAAGCGGGCAGTGAGAGAGGTTCTTGAAGCAAGAGGCGCCTCTATAGAGCCTAAACGTGACACCTATAAATATCATCTGAAGCGCGATAATAAAGTTATCCGCAGTGGGATTACTAATGACTTAGACCGCCGTGAAAAGGAGCACCAGCGGAACTATGGTAAGGATGTCCATGTTCAGCAGGTTGGGAACCGTACAACGCGAGAAGGTGCAAGGGACTGGGAAAAGAAGCAACGGTGTGGCACGTCTTAGTTATAAAAATGTAGGCGTTGGTTGTCTGAATCGCGGATTTTCGCGGATTGCGCAGATGAACGCGGATTTTAAGCCTGTTTCAATAGATGCTCTTCCGCCCCAGCGGGGCGATAGGTGTATCGGAAAGGTTAAAAATCTAACTGTTACATCCCAATCTCAATGGTGTGTCTGATGGCGTTAATTGTTCGTTTGTGAGCTCGCTGCTATCCTTCTCTACTGATAACGGTTCAATTGAGAGTCGCCACCCTAACGCCTTGAGAATGGTACTAAGGGTCCCAAGATGTAGTGAGTCTTCGTTGGATAGGAATTCTGAGAGAGTTTTCGGAGCGAGGCCAGCTTGCTTGGCAACTTCAGCAATCCCGCCCTGTGCTTCTACAACATTCCGGATTCCTTTCAGAAAGAAGGGCGTATCACCATCAATTAGGTATTCTTCCAACGAAACTTGGAGGTAACCGATCGCCTCCTCCCGGTCAGTGAGTTGTTCTATAAGGAACTCATGCCATGTTCTTAGTTTTTCCATTATTGCGCCTCCTTGTATTGCCGCCAATAGTCCTTTGCACGTTCAATATCCCTTGCCTGAGAGGACTTGTCCCCTCCACAGAGGAGGACTATTGCATCATCTACCTCACCAAAATAGATACGATAGCCAGGACCAAAATGAAAACGGATCTCAAAGACCCCAGCCCCAACTGATCTATAATCACCAAAATTGCCATCTTCAAGTCGGTCGATTCGTTTCTGAATTTTGTTTCGTGTACTGCGATCTTGAATTGTAGCGTACCATTCAGTGAAAGGTTCCCTCCCGTTTGGCATACGATAGAATTGTAGTTCTCGTGGTTGTGTATAACGCATTATTCAAAGTATACCACAAATTCTCTGAAAATTCAAAGGTTGCGGTATCAGGAAATCTCCATCCATGCGATGAGTTTAGGTTTTGTCCCGATTGGTGCTTGTATGCGCTTGAAATAGGCACGTATGTGGAGTTCGATCTGTTTGCGTGCATCCACGAGTCCGCCGGGTCCGTTTTCGGTCCAGCGCATTGTGTCCTTCGCACATCGGATTTCGGGCCAGATTGCTTCAACATTATCAAAGACTTCATCCTCGTCGGCATCATAGAAGTACCATTTATAGTAGATTTTAGAATCAATTGCACACTCTGCACCGGTGCGGTTAGAAACCGCACCTACCGGGCCTGGGCCAAAAGTGTGTATTTATTTTTAGGATCTACTATAATTTCACCGTTTGGCATCTCATAACAACAGAAAACGCCAGCATTCCCAATGTAATCAAGTGGAATAGGTTCGCCATCGCGATTGAGAAAAGCAGGAGGTTCTTCGTCGACGCCTTTGCCAGAAAAGAGACGCATTGGCAAGTTCGGCAGCTGTCTCCACAACTCAGGATACGATTCCGAAATGCGTTGGCGTTCAAAGTTCATTTTCTGGGTCGAGCCGTCGGTCTAACCGACCGATGCGTTGCATGAGTCGGACGGGATTCCAATGCAGGTCGTAGTTAATGATGATAGATGCGTCTTGTAGGTTGAGCCCTTCGGCAAGGACATCCGTTGTGATGAGCGTCTGAACGGGTACAACATTTTTAGGAGATTTCCCGTTATAGCAAGGGGAGAAGCGTTCGATAACTTCCTCTCGGTTCACTTTTCGGCGGCTGTCAATTTGCTCAATATCTTCAAAACCAGCGTTTTGTAGTTGAGTATAAAGATAACGAGCCGTGTCGCAAAACTCAGTAAAGGGTGGGTATTTCTTAAGGTGCCGCTCAATTGTGTGGAGCAGCTCGGCTTTGACTTCGGAGGCTTCTTCCCAACGGGCATCGTACCATTCATTGAGTTTCTTAATATGTATGGGGTCCGTGATAAAAGAATTTAACTCAACGTTTTGAGTGAGTCCTGGGTTGGTAAAATTGGAACTGCCGACGGTAGCAAAGTCAACGCGACTTGAATTTTGGGCACGCATCAAATTGAGTTTTGCGTGAAACTTGGCTTTGTTGTAAACGCGAACGACAATTTGCCCCCCGCGAATTGCATCTCGGACAGCGACAAGTCCATGAAGGGTATCATCTCGCTCTTTTACGGATTCAATGTTGTCATCTGTGACTTCTTGTAATGCCTTGATGAGATGATCTTTTGTGCGTTTTGTGGTCTCGTCGCCCATTAGGAGACGGATTCCATCTAAATGCTGCCATTTCTCGCCAAGCGATAGAAACGCACCGATTTCAAATGTTCCGGTGGCTATATCTAAGCTGACACTTTTTATGAGTAGGCTTTCGAGGGCTTTAGTGAATATGTAAAACTATGGTAGATTTTAGAATTACTTGAACACTCTGCACCGGCGAGGTTAGGAAACCTCGCCTACCACTATGGGACGTTTGGGGTTGGGGGATCTAGGGGAAACACCCAAGCAAAAACACCCCTACGAAAACTGTCCATATATTTTTACCATTCACCATAAATGACCCTATGATCCTATTATCTCAACTTGACAACCCTCAATCTGCATGATAAAATTAAAGTGATCTCGCAAGATAGGAGGAACTATGTCCACGTATGATGTCGGAATTATCGGTGGGGGACCCGGTGGGTATGTTGCAGCCATCAAAGCTGCACAACTCGGTGGGAACGTCTGCCTCATAGAAAAAGGAGAATGGGGTGGAACTTGCCTGAACCGCGGGTGCATCCCAACAAAAACCCTTTTCGCTGTCGCCAACCTCGCGACACAGATTCAAGAAGCGTCTGCCTTTGGCGTACAAATCAACGGTGAGACGACAATTGACTATACCCAAGTGTTGAATCACAAAGCCTCAGTCGTCCAGCAGCTCGAAGGTGGTATCGCAAAACTATTGCAAGCAAACAAGGTTGATGTCCTCAAAGGAACAGCGGAGCTGACCAACAGAAACACGATTGTTGTCAGTAAACCTGATGGCACAACTGAACAGTTACACGCGAAAAACGTCATCATCGCTACCGGTTCAGAACCCGCAGAACCACCCATCTTTGAAATTGACGAGGACCAAATCCTGACAACAACAGGTATCCTCAATCTCACAGAACTTCCTGAAAGCCTACTCATCGTTGGCGGTGGGGTTTCTGGATGCGAATTCGCCTCTATCTTTAATGCGTTTGGTTGCCGTGTGACTATATTAGAACTCTTACCGACAATTTTAGCAACAGAAGATACGCAAGTTCTCCGACACATCCAACTCTTCATGAAGCGAAAAGGTATCACGATCCATACCGGTACAAAACTGACCCATGTAAAAAAGTCGGACAAACATGTAACAGCAGTGCTTGAATCCGGTGAAGAGCTTACCGCAGAAAAGATGCTGGTTTCCATCGGAAGACGCTATAACACAGACGGGATAGGTTTAGAAAAGACGGGTGTCCGCACGGAAGGTGGAAAAATCGTTGTGGATACACAGATGCGGACAAATGTTCCGAGTATCTATTCGGTTGGAGATGTCGCCAGTCGGTATCTGTTGGCACACGTCGCATCGGCAGAGGGAAAAATTGCGGCAGAAAACTGTCTCGGTGACAGTACCGAAATGGATTATCAGTTAATTCCGTGGTGTGTTTTCACCTTACCTGAAATTGGACACGCCGGTATGACAGAAGAAGAGGCAACGGCTGAAGGTTACGAGGTAAAGACAGGCAGGTTTCCTTACGCAGCAAACGGAAAGGCGTTAGGATTGCGTGAGACAGACGGGTTTGTTAAGATTGTTTCTGATACAGATAGTGGGGATATTCTCGGTGTCCACATCGTCGGCGCGCATGCGTCAACACTTATTCATGAAGCCGCTGTTGCAATTCGCTTGGGTGCCACTGCGAGGGACCTTGCGCATACTATCCATGCGCACCCGACGCTTTCAGAGATGCTAATGGAAGCTGCGGAAGCAGTGGATGGTAAAGCAATTCACAGCCTACATTAAAAACGGACAGCCTCTTGTAACTCACTATACCTTGAGGAGATTTCGGAAAACTTAACGTGCTTTTGCCGGTTAACGCTGAAATCTTCAATGTTAAAAGAGGCAACAACCGCGCCATAAATCATTGCGCTGCGTATTGTCTCTTCGGAAGTATCTTTAACAGATGCGATATACCCGAGCATACCACCCGCAAAACTATCACCTGCCCCTGTGGGATCTGTTACCTCTGTGAGTGGATATGCTGGCGCAAAAAAGAAAGACGATTCTGTGACACTGATTGCCCCGTGCTCTCCCTTCTTAACGATAACGCGCTTCGGACCATAGCGTAGAATTGTTTGTGCCGCCCGCATCAAATTGGAATCACCCGTGAACAACTGGGCTTCACTATCATTCAAAACGAGGACATCTACACGCGCTAAAAGTGCTTCTAACGCCGCCCGTTCCTCATTAATCCAAAAATCCATCGTATCACAAACAATAAGTTTCGGATTTGTCGCCTGCTCAATGATACTCAACTGTAACATGGGTGGGTTATTTGCCAAGAAGAGATATGGAGTCTCTTTGTAAACTTCAGGCAAAATAGGTTGGAAATCAGCAACAACATTTAATTCTGTGAAGAGGGTATCGCGTACGTTAAAGTTTTCAGCATAACGACCGCCCCACCGAAATGATTTGCCATCATTAATCTGCTTCAGACCTTGCAGATCAATGCCTTCTGTCTCAAGGAAATCCGTATACGTGTGTGGAAAATCAGCACCGACAACGCCAACGAGTTGAACAGCACTCTTAAAAAAATTCGCGGCGACAGCAGCATAGACACCAGAACCGCCAAGCACATCCTCAACGCGTGTACTCGGCGTTTCCACTGTATCTAAAGTAACCGTCCCAACAATCAAAACTCCCATATCCTAAACTTCCATCTCCTATCAGAAAGGACCAGGTCTATTTTTATTTTCGCGTAACGCACGGATGACCCGCCGTAGACGACGAACAAAGATCACACCGAGCACAATAAGTATTGGATACTGCAAAAAACTCAGGACTTTTAACAACCCCACGGGTAGTTCTATTCTCTCGGAGGATGCCATCCAGATGGGTAGCAATAACACCGCTGATAGAAGGAGTATAGCTCCCTCCCAAATCTCAGACTTTTTCATAAGGTCCCCTTAACGGATAACCCAAAACAAGAGATGGAATCACTTAAAGAAAAACTAAGTTCCCATTTCCCACGAGTTGAGGTACTGCTCCTGCTCCGGCGTGAGCGTGTCAATCTCAACACCGAACGCCTGTAACTTCAGTTCTGCCACAGCCTCATCAATAGACTTAGGGACATCGTACACGCGATTTTCAAAACCGCTATAGTTCTTAGCGATGTACTCAACAGATAACGCTTGATTCGCAAAACTCATGTCCATGACACTGGCTGGATGCCCCTCCGCCGCAGCGAGATTCACCAACCTGCCCTCACCGACGAGGTATAATTTCCTTCCATCGGCGAGTGTATACGCGTCTACATAGGGACGCGCACTGCCTTTATCAACGCTCAATTTCCCCAGCATTGGGATATCAATCTCAACATCAAAATGACCAGAATTCGCGATAATCGCGCCATCTTTCATCACTTCAAAATGCTCCTTGCGTAAGACATGAATATCCCCTGTAAGCGTCACAATCAAATCCGCTTCTTGAACCGCATCCAACATCGGCATGACCCGGAATCCATCCATCACCGCCTCCAACGCCCTCAATGGATTGACCTCGGTTACGATGACGTTCGCGCCTAAACCCTGTGCTCGACTGGCGACGCCTCTACCACACCATCCGTAACCCGCCACGACCACTGTTGTTCCAGCAATCAGGAGGTTCGTCGCCCTGATAATACCATCAAGCGTACTCTGCCCTGTACCGTATCGGTTATCGAAGAAATGTTTTGTGTCAGCGTCATTGACAGCAATAATAGGGTATCTCAGGACCCCTTCGGCTGCCATACTTCTGAGTCGGATGACCCCTGTGGTCGTCTCTTCTGTTCCAGCGACGACCTGCTCAATTAACGATGGATTGGTTTCTTCAGAGTGGAGTCTTGAGACAAGGTCCGCGCCATCATCCATAGTGATTGCCGGTTGTGTATCAAGCGCAGCATCAATGTGTTTATAATACGTCTCTGTATCTACACCGTCAATTGCGAAAACGCCAATCTTTTCATCAACGACGAGAGATGCAGCAACATCATCTTGCGTGCTCAGCGGATTTGACGCACAGACAACCGCCTCCGCACCACCCGCTTTCAGCGTCTTCATCAAATTGGCTGTTTCAGTTGTAACGTGCAGGCATGCGGCTATCTTTAATCCTTCCAAGGGCCGTTCATTTTCAAACCGCGCACGAATAGAACTCAACACTGGCATGAACCGATTTGCCCAATCAATCCGTTGTTTTCCAAGTGCCGCGAGTTCTGTTGTTTTAATGTCGTAGTTCATTATTGTCCTTTTTTTCCATAATATCTTTAATCTTTTTCAAGTTATCGGAGTTTTTCGACGTAATCGGTTTCTTCCCAAGTAAAGCCGGGTTCTTCGCGCCCAAAATGTCCGTAGGCAGCAGTGTTTTGATAGATAGGCTGACGTAATTTCAACCGTTCAATAATACCCAATGGGGTTAAATCGAAATGCGTGTTGACGAGCTTCGTGAGCCCCTCATCATTACCCGTTCCGAAAGTATCCACCATAATAGAGATAGGATCTTTCCTACCAATCGCGTAAGAAATTTGAATCTCACAACGCTCAGCGTGTCCGGCGGCAACAAGGTTTTTAGCAACATGTCGCGCTGCATAAGTTGCACTTCGATCCACTTTAGTCGGATCCTTTCCAGAGAGCGCGCCGCCGCCGTGTCGCCCCATGCCACCATACGTATCAACAATAATTTTTCGACCGGTCAACCCAGCATCACCATGCGGTCCACCGGTTACAAAACGTCCAGTTGGATTGATATGATATTTAATGTCCGCACTTCGGAGATTTTCAGGGATTATCTTCTTGATAACCTCTTCAATAATTGATTCTTGGAGATGGGTGTCCACAACATCAGGGTCGTGCTGTGAAGAGATAACAACTGCAGTAACAGCCTTAGGCTTGTTATCTGCATATTCAACAGTTACCTGCGATTTTCCATCGGGACGAATAAAGGGAAGGATGCCATCTTTACGGACTTTTGCTAAGCGTCGCGTTAATTGATGCGCGAGCATAATCGGCAACGGCATTAATTCGGGTGTTTCGGTGCATGCATATCCGAACATCAAGCCCTGGTCACCTGCCCCCCCTGGGTTCACACCCATTGCAATATCGGGAGACTGCTTATCAATAATACTCAACACAGCACTGCGTTCGGCATCAAAACCGTATTCAATATCGGTGTAGCCGATATCGGCAAGTACACGTCGGGCAATTTGTTTATCGTCATAGTTCGCAGTTGTCGTAATTTCGCCCGTGATAACAGCAAGTCCAGTTGTAATCAAAGTCTCACAGGCGACTCTGCCCATTGGGTCGGTTGCAAATATAGCATCGAGCACCGCATCAGAGATCTGGTCTGCGATTTTGTCCGGATGCCCTTCAGTGACAGATTCGGACGTAAACAGAAAATTTTTGCTCAATTCTGGGTCTCCCAATCTACATACGTATCTCCTCCCCGTATCAGAGTTACTCAGCTTTCCGGATAAGAAACGGAAGGGTGGGGACGTGGCCCCACCCTACAAGTAAAATAACAAAAACGGGCACACAAAGACCTTTTCTACTTTTAAATGTAGACATTTCTGTAGCAAGGTTCCATTCGCACTCCCGTTTCCGCGCCCAAAGCGTAATCTGATCCAGGGAGAAGATACAAAGAAAGTTAATTCTCGGAGTTCTCAGTGCCCTCGGAACTTTCAACATTCTCAGGACTTTCAACGCTTTCGGAACTCTCAAGATTTGATCTACCCATTTCCTCTTTAAGCAGAGTCCCTAAGGTCGTGACAGTCTCCTCGTGCGCCGGCATTTGGCGACGTGAAGCCCGTTCCCGTCGTGGACGAGGCGGCTGGTCAGACCGTCTTTCACTTCCAGCTGATCGGTCTTCCTCAGGAGCTGCTGCGCGCTCTTGCTCAGCAACAAGTGCTTTCAGGCTAAGCCCAATCCGTCGTTCTTTTGGAAACAAGTTAATCACTTTTAAGTCCAACTCGTCTCCGACAGAAACAACCTCTTCCGGCTTTTCAATCCGCCGATCTGCGAGTTCAGAGATATGAATTAGGCCTTCTATGCCTTCCTCAAGTTTTGTGAATGCGCCGAAACTGGTAAGATTGACGATCGTGCCTCGGACTGTAGATCCGACTTTATATTTCTCTGGGACTTCCTCCCAAGGATCAGGCTGCGTCTGCTTGAGTCCCAACGAGACCCGGCGTTCAGCAGCATCAATTTGTAGCACAACCACCTCAATTTCACTACCTTCTTTAAGCACTTCGTTCGCTGCAGCACCACGTTTCGTCCACGAGAGATCTGAGGTATGAATTAAGCCATCGATTCCTGGCTCAATTTCAACAAATACACCAAAATTTGTTAAATTTCGGACACGTCCAGTAATTTTGCTGCCTACGGGGGCGCGCTCCTCTAAAAGCTCCCAAGGGTTCTGTTTTAGCTGCTTGAGCCCAAGTGAAATACGTTTATCTTCCCTTGAAATTTCAAGAACGACCGCTTCAATCTCATCACCTTTGTTGACGATTCTCGAGGGTGCTACATTACGGCGAGTCCATGCCATCTCAGAAACATGAATCAACCCCTCGACCCCTTCTTCAAGTTGCAAAAATGCGCCATAGTTGACAATATTCACAACCACACCGCGAACCGTAGAGCTAATTGGGTATTTCTCCTCAATGTTTTCCCACGGATCCTGCGTTTTCTGTTTCAAGCCCAACGAGATTTTCTCGTTCTCTGGATTGATACCAATGACCTGTACTTCAATCTCTTCGCCAACAGAGACAACATCAGATGGATGGTGAATGCGCCGCCATGCCATATCCGTTTTATGGAGTAACCCGTCAACGCCACCTAAATCCACAAACGCGCCAAAAGCGGTAATATTCTTCACCACACCCTTGATCAGTTGCCCCACCTCAAGCGTGCTAAGAACTTCCGAACGCTTTTGTGCCAGTTCCGCCTCCAAGCATGCACGACGCGATAAGACGATGTTATGCCGCCGCTTGCTCAGACTAATAACTATCATGTCAAGCGTCTGACCGACATACTGCTCAAGGTTCTGAATAGGTCGTAATTCAACCTGTGAAGCCGGTAAAAACCCGCGTAGGGAACCGATCGTCACCCGTAAACCACCTTTAATGCGTTCAGTGATACGACCTGCCACAGGCGTGGCAGTCTCATGGGCAGTTGCGATCTCATCCCAAATGAGGGTCTGGTCAGCTATTTTCTTTGAAAGGACGATTTGTCCTTCCGCATCCTCACGCCGAACAATATAGACATCAATTTCATCGCCAACCTGTACAGCGGGTAAATCGTTTTCCCCAGTATCAAACTCTGATGCCGGAATGTAACCTTCCGACTTAAAGCCTATATCGATCATGACCTCATCGCGGGTAGCATCGACAACGATGCCTTTAACAATCTCACCATCCGTAAATGCCTTGATCGAGTTGTCGTATGCCTCTTCAAGAGACTCGGCACTCATCGGCTCCGGTGGTTCTTCGGTGACTGCCGTTTCCTCTTCAGAGGGACTATCATCGGTAAGTTCAGCCGCTTGCTCACCATCAGCGTCACTGGCAGTAACCGCCACCGCTACCTCTTCAGCTGGCGTCTCTGCCGGTTCAGCATCAGCCGTCTCAACAACTGTTTCTACTACCTCTTCAGTTTCAGCTTCATCTGTTTGCTCACCATCAGCCTCACTAAGAGTCGTGTCCACTACTTCCTCAGGTCCGGCCTCATCTGCCTGTTCAGGCGAGACTTCATCAGTAGCTGCCACCCGTTCAGAATCCGTATCCGCCGCAGTCGTTTCCACTTCACTGCTTTGGGCTTCCTCATGCACATCGCTCTCTGCATCGGTTGTTGAAGCTGCCTGCACAGCTTCCAGAGTTTCTGTCTCGCTTGCTGCATCCTGATTCACTTCAACCGAGCCATCAGTTGAGTGCTTTTCTTCTTCCACATCAACAGTAGATGTGTTTGTATTTACCTGTTCGTTGTTCATTAAGATACCTGGTCCATTTAAAAACGCGCAACCGCGTTAATCCGCCAGTTCCTCCTTATATTCAAAGTGCTTTTGACACTTTCAAATCGGTTACGCAATAGTATACCATAAATGCATAAAGAAAAGCAACAATTTTTTTAATGCGTCCAATTTCACCTTGCAAAAAACATATCCAATTCGATAGCCAGCAGCAGAATTTTGTTTGACTTTTTTGCCCAATTAAGATAAAATTGAGGGAAAAATCGCTTTAGTGACTATGGCTAATGCCAATCTAAAAGAGGAAATTTCTATGGA
>JAJECD010000329.1 GCA_022822215.1 Candidatus Poribacteria bacterium
GAGAAAATAATAGAGGATTGCAGACGCGCGGCATAGACTAACGGTTTCCTATGATACACCGAGACTATGTACGTATGGCACAGGCTAACAGCCTATGCTACGAATTAATGATTAAGCGAAAATTCGGCAGAATTTAACAACACCCAGTAGAGATCTTCGTAAGCCAAGTCTTTGTTTCGATAGAGACTCCGATCCATATAACGTTGGAAATAGGTTTTCTCTTGAGAAGTTGGCAATCGAGACAACACATTGAGATAGATATACTCCATACGCTCAATTGGATCCCGCCATTTTCCCAAGACATAATTCACAAAACTCCCGCGATCTGTATGGTCGGCACTATCATTCACAAGACTTCCATTAATCATCATCAGTGCCTGAGGTACAGTCCCGTTGAACGCTTCAATCTCTTCCATCTCGCCGTTGTCGAGGAGAAAAAGGAATCTTTCAAGGTGCTCACGTTTCCGATCTTCGAGGCGGCGTAACGTATTTTTGCGATCTTCACCCCCTGACTCGTCCCCACCCTCTTTCCGACGTTGGTGTCTATCGAAACCCGTGGCTTGGAGCATGGAATAGAAAAACTGCTCCGCACTGAGCGGTTTGATATAGGCGTGCGAGTAATAGATTTCATCGTCTTTGTTACTTTCATTCGTTTCTGAAGTACGCTGGTAAGCCTCAGAGTTTAGAATGATCCGCATCAAATGTTGTAAGTTATATCCGTGAATGACAAAATCATCTGCAAACCATGCTAAGAGTTTAGGATTCGTCGGTAGGTGTTCTTCTCCGAACCCGTCGACAGGCTCGACAAACCCGCGTCCCATAAAGTGTTTCCAGATGCGGTTGACGATAGCTTGGCTAAAATACGGGTTCGATTTATCCGTCATCCACGCGGCAAGTGCCTTCCGTTTTTCGCGGAGAGAGCCGTTGTATTCAGTGCCATCCAAAAAGCGCGGAGAGATTTCTGTCTTCATTCGGTCTACCCACATAGCCCTTTCAGGTTTGTTGGTAATCAGAAAATTCTCCAATTCTCTTTCAGCACCACGCATATCCATGGTTTGGATGCGCCCCTTTTGCTCACTTTCGATTCCTGTAAAAAAGGCAGCGACCCCGTAGAAATCCGCTTGTAGCCACGCTTCTGTTTTATGGTCGTGACATTCGGCGCACTGCATAGGGAGTCCTAAGAAGAGACGCGAACTGTGGGAGGTTAAGACGACCGGTGAACTGTCGTAGCGGAGGATATAATTGCCCGCCCCGCTATGCCGTAGTTCGCCATCCGCAGCGATGAGTTCTTGAACAAATTGGTTGTACGGCATATTCTGCGCCAGGGCATCCCGTACCCAAAACGTCAATCCAATACGACGTTCATCTCCCGCGTCACGTCTACCGATCAACCAGTTCACCCACAATTCTGTCCAATACGCAATGGCGGCTTCACTTTGGAGCAGATCGTCAATTTTTTTCTGACGCTTGTCCGTGGAACCGTCCTTAATAAAATTGAGTACTTCTTCGGGAGTTGGAATTTTTCCCGTCATATCAAGATGAATGCGACGGAGAAATTCGGCATCTCCTGACATCTCGGAGGGTTGGAGTCCCTCTCTCTTTAGCACAGCGTTAATATGTCGATCAAGGTGTTTGGTACTTGCTGGGATATACCGGGTTGTTGTCGGCGCGACTTTAGTGCAATTCAGCGTCGAAAAGGCGAAGAAGAGGAGAGCAAATGCATAAGGAATGAGGGTTTGAAAAAGGATTTTCATGTAATAAGTTTAACCTAATTCCCCACAAAATATCAAGAGGAACCGCTGGAAAAACACTAACTCCATCGAACCCCCGTCGGAATAATACCGGCATCTTCACCGCGACGCATCGCTTCAGCAGCGTCAAGGATACTCGCTAAGTCGTGTTGCGGTTCATAGTCCAACAGCGTTTTGATTTTACTTAAATCAAATTCAAAATAGAGAGATTGTGGGAGTTGGACATCAACAGCGCCCATTTGATAGCGTTCACATAAGTACGGGATGACCTCTTCATGTTTGAAAACGCCGTTCCCACCGAGCGTGAATTCTTCGCCGACGGCAGCATCCTTTTCAATCCCTAAAACCAACCCTTGTACAATATCCCGTACATCCGTGAAATGCTCTTTGTAGGGTCGTCCGTCAGGATTGCGTTTAAGTATGAATTTCTCTTGTCCATCCCAAAGACCTTTAACCGTATTCGCAGCCGCCAATTCCGCAGGATCATCCCCGGTATAATTCTTGTACCGGTTGTAGATAGGGCTGAAGATGAATTGTCTCGGTAAACCGTCCTCATTGAGATATTCACTCGGCTCAATCACAGTTGTGAACCTGAAGACCGTTGACGGAACGCCATACTGGTGGTGATAGCTCATGCAGAGTTCCTCACCAATCCATTTGGTAAGGAAATAGGGCATGTGATGATATTTAGCGACCATGTCTTCGGTGATAAGTTGATCGAAAAGCCGTCCTTTTTGGGTGAGTTCCCAATAGATTGCCTCTGTACACGCGTAAACAAGGCGATGAATGTTTGGATTGAATTCACGGACACACTCCAAAATATTGAGGGTGCCCATACCGTTGATTGCCAAGTACTGACGGTTATTAAAGGGACCACCAAAGGCGGCAGCGATATGATAGATAGCATCGACACCTTCAACGGCTTTTTTTACATCTTCGTATTCGCGTAGATCGCCGAGGACGGTTTCAACGCCTGCCATCCCGTCCCATCTTCCGACACGGTTGACATCACCCGGATAAACGAAGCTACGGATACTGTGTCCTTTTTCGAGCAACTTTTTAACGAGATTGGATCCAATACGCCCTGTACCACCTGTGACTAAAATCTTCATGACCTTCTCCTAAAAGTCAACAATGGATAAAAGAGTAATGCACTTGAGGAAAGCGCATTACTCTTTTTAACGTGAGTTCAATTTAACGATTGAAACCTCTGGGAAGTGTATCCCAAAATTCCACAAACTAACAGTTTGTGCTACAAGGAAATTGCCTTATAGCTAATAATATATAGCAGAGAAGGCTATTGTAAGCGTTTTATTTCTCCCCATTTCACTGTTAATTTGCCTCTTGGTTCTACATCATACGCAGTGCTGATGAGTTCTATATTATCTATCGCCCACCACCAATCATTCTGTGCGTCAATGACCCCGAAACTAATAACCATCTCAGCAGCACCTGCGGGGTTGTCAATAGGGATTTCTAACGTTTCGTTTATCTGTTCCCCATCGTTTATTTTTTACTCTTTTAACTTAAGGGTAGGAATTGTGACAAGGGTATGTGCACCTGCGTCAATACCGACGCTCTGGAAGAATAGGATGCGTTCTTCCGCGCCACCGTCAAAACTGACGGTTATCTCCCCGTTTTGTGTATCCTCAGGTCGCCAACTCGAATCCAACGTTAAGACGAGCGAACTCTCTGCTGCACCCTTAATTTTAATGGGAGGTGTAATTAGGTGCCCATTCCAACGACTAATAGCATCAGGGTTGCCATTCCCCTCCCAATCGTCCCACTCATCAGGGTCAGAAACCGCGCCTTTTCCTATGCCCTTGCCGTCATTGTGCACGCCTGTAAATTCACTACGCCTCTGGTCTTCCGCCGTTCGTGTCCACCACTCAAGATCGACGATTGCCCAAGTTCTCCACTCAGGCATGCCGAGGTCATCTGGATTCTCGTTTGTAATTTCCCACCCATCAGGTGGCGTACCTGACCAAACATCTTTATCTTTAATCTGTTCCATTATACTTGCTTCGAGTGGCACGTCCTCAAAATCCTCTTCAAAGAGGACAGTGTCAACTGCCCACACCAGTGATGCCGAAAGACAAAAGGTTGTTACAAGGATCGCACGTGCGACGGGTCCGATAATACTGTTATTCATGATAACCCCCTAAGGTTTAAATTTAAATACCCAAGTTGCCTCTGATAAAACTACAGAAAATAACAACTGAGATTAAGAAAATAATAACAGCAAAATGTGAGCGAGAGTTGGCGTTCCTTTGACTTTTCTGTTAATCTGAGAGACTAAAAAGTGACCGCATATCCATCCGTTCTCGGATCGGAACCACCGATGAGTGCGCCAGATTCAGGATGCACCATAATCGCTTGTGCGCTCCCTGGGCCACCCCAATCGCCAAGGATCTGGAGTTCATGTCCTCGCTTCGCCAAGCCGTCCTTCGTATCCGTCTGGAATCGGTTCTCTAATTGGAGATCATTAGAACAGGTGTGCGGAATGGTAGATTCCATCGGATTCTGGAGGCTGCGCCAGCGCGGTGCAGAAACGGCTTCCTGCGGTGTCATTCCGAAATCAATCATGTGAGTAACGAGTTGTAAGTTCGTCTGAACCTGTGTGTCTGCTCCGGGCGTGCCACACGCTATGAACGGTTGCCCATCCTTTGTGACAATGACAGGGTTCATCGTGTGACGGACACGTTTGCCCGGCATCAAACAGTTTGGATGTCCTTCCTCCAAGTGCCAATAGGTCATCCGATTGTTCAAGAGTACACCCGTGTCACCGGCGACGAGGCTGGAACCGAATCCTGATTGGATACTCTGTAGTATACAGACGAGGTTACCCGCGCGGTCTGCCGTGCAGAAACAGGTTGTATCTTCATGTGCCTCTGGACCACCAGCGGGGACATCAACAGCTGCCTTATCTAAATCAATCTGTTCAGCGCGTTCCGCAGCGTAGGATTTTGACAACATTCCGTCTAAAGGGATGTCAACCCAATTCGGATCCGCCATATACTTCTCCCGATCGGCGAAGGCAAGTTTTTTCGCTTCAACCATCAGATGGACACTTTCAGGAGTGTTACAACCCAAAGTTTGTAAGTCAAAGCGTTCAACCATATTCAACTCTTGAAGTAAGATATGACCACTCGAATTCGGGGGCATCTCATAAACCTCGTACCCGCGATAGTTGACATGTATTGGGTCAGCCCAGTGTGCATGGAAGTCAGCGAGATCCTCAGCAGTTAAGAGTCCATCGTAGGCACGGCTGAAGTCACCAATAGCCTGCGCAATTTCACCCTTGTAGAATATGTCTCTTCCGTGTTCAGCAATCTTTCGGAGGGTTTTACCGAGATTCGGGTTCGCGATGAATTGCCCGGCAGGGATGGGTTCACCATCGTTTGTAAAGATAGCCCGACTGTCAGGTTCAGCGGCGAAACGTGGGTTCTCGCCTTTAAGACCGCCAGCGAGTCTATGGCTCACAGGAAATCCTTCTTCAGCGAGCGAAATTGCGGGTGCGAAAACGTCCTCTAATTTGAGGCTCCCGTAGCGTTCGTGTGCAAGGAGCCATGCGTCAACGATTCCCGGCACCGAAACGCTGCGTATGCCTTTCATCGGGATTCCACCGTCTTTGAGGTAGGTTTCGCGAGTCGCAGCACGCGGGGCGGGTCCCGTTCCATTTACGGCTTCGACCTTCCCGGTTTCCGCCCAATAGATGAGAATAAAACCGTCGCCCCCGAGTCCAGAACCGGCAGGTTCAACCATACCGAGGGCAACTGCAGTCGCGATAGCCGCATCAACAGCGTTGCCGCCTGCCATCATTGTCTGAATACCCGCTTGTGAAGCAAGCACGTGTCCGGATGTAACCATACCGTTCCGTCCCATTACAGACGGACGAAATGCTGAGCCGTGTGGAGATTGCATGATGAAGCCTCCATTTCTTTAAGGTTGTCAGGTGTCGGTTATCGGTTGTCAGTTAAGGGTGTAATACAGCCAAACATTTTTCATGAGACAGCGAGGAAGGGTAGTTGCCAAAATCAGCCTTTGGGAAACCGATAGCCATGTGCTGACGACTAACAGGCAATCAACCGAGCATCTTCTTCGCAAACGCCTCAACATCAACACGTTCATGCGTCCGTGCCGATTCATTGCACGCTTCCATCAGTACCCATGTTCCGAGGGTTGTTTCCTGCATCCACTCACGATCTGTGCCTTTTGTAATTGCTTGCGCAAACGCATCGAATTGGAGTCGGTCATCTTCTATGAGACCTGCATGTAGGTCCTGGAGGGTTAGATCTTCAATAGTTTCACCGAGTCGAAAGAGCTGCAAGTGTCCTGCATCTCGGCGGAGGTCTCCGTTTTCGCCGTGAAAACTCCAACTTCCACTCCACCCGAAGGGACCGACATGGCCTGCCCGGGTGCCCGTATAAGAGAAAGGTGCCCCGTTTGCGTATTCCATGAGTGCGTTGCCACCTGCGGTTCCCCAAGCCTCAATTTGTCCGAGTGCGGGATCACGACGATTATGGATATGTGCCGTGACGTACTTCGGAAGTCCTTTCGCGGCGACGAGTTGATCGAGTTGGTGGCTACAACCTGCGTGAAAGAACAGCCCATCTACATACGCATCGGGTTGACGAGAATCAGTACCGGTATAGAGATTTTGCCGAATCCAGAACCGGCACTCACCAGCTAACATTTCACCGACACCACCACCTCGGAGCCACTCACGCATCTTCGCTGCGGCAGGATTCCAACGTTTGTTTTGCCCTTGAACCAGCATTAAGCCTGGATTTGCTTTATGGGCACAGATAATGTCACGAAATTCCGACTGTGTCGTTGCGATGGGTTTAACACAGAGGGTATGCATACCGAGGTTCAGACTTTCGACGATTAACTTGGCGTGAACGGTTGTTGAGGCGTAGATAAGGCACGCCTGTGCATCGTGTTTCTCTTTTGCTTCGGTTATAGTCGTGTAGATACGTTCTGTTAAGCCTTCAGGTACGCCATCTATTGAAGCCACACCTTCCCGTGCGGCTTCAAGGTTGATGTCCACACACGCAATGGGTTCTAATCCGTTTGAATTGACCTGTGCTTGTAGACGACCGTGTGCGAAATGGGTGCATCCCACGTGGATAGTCGGGATCGGCATTCCTGAAACTCCTTTTGTCTTAGTTTTATATTCTGGAACGGTGCCCAGATTTAATAGTTAAGAAACCTCAACAGCAGGTGGGTTGATAAAATCGTGATATTTCTGCGCGACCCTACCCGTGGTTGCATCGCCTGCATGAATAAGGACCCGGAATCGGAAGTGCATCTGATCGCCTTCTTTGAGCGTATAGGAACCATCTTTAGACGGATCTCCTTCAAAGGTGCCACCCCCAAAGATATTCGTTCCCATCAGTCCGTAATTCCGTACGTGCCAGTATGTTGGATAACGAGGGTTGACGAGATGATCGAACACGGCAAGTCCGACAGGTGTTCCGTCAACAACGCCGGAATAATCGCACCAGTTTGCACGTTTGCCCCACGTCTCATCCTCATTAATACCCCCGAAAGCGTTCTCTATCTTTCCACCGTCCGAAGCGTTCATTGATGGATGGACACGAATCGACATAATACCGCCTTCTTTGGTATCTCCGAAGTAGACATCCCCAGCAGAAGCGATAAATGTTAGATCGAGGTCAAGCAGCGCAGCAGCTTCAGGTAGATTATAGATACGGAAGTTCTGTTTATCGGTCATCAGGACGTTGCCTTCGCGGGTTTCCCAATTATTTTCGGTATAAATCCTACCAACAACGGTGCCCCCATGTTTTTGTGTGAAGCCTTGATGCACGACTCTTCCAGAATTGCTGCCCTCACCCCAGAGATCTACATCATTAACTTCGCCATACGCGACGTAGAGCGAAC
>JAJECD010000295.1 GCA_022822215.1 Candidatus Poribacteria bacterium
ATAATCCGATAATAACGGATGTCTTTTTGCTGAAAGGCTAAGTGTTTTCATAAAACAAGAGTATAACACAAGTTTAAACTATTGCGTAAGTCCTATTCTAAAAATTGTCCAAAGTTTAGTAATTATAGGAGCATCATATTATGAATCAGTATCAGGATAGTGTAAACGAAAAAATCAGAATTATGAGAGGGTTATTATTCAATATTGAATGTGGAATTGAATTAACAAGTAAAATACCATCAGGCGTAGGTTTTATAGATCATGCATTCTTTGCTAACCCATTTCTTTATTCTGTAATATTTGAATTGTCAATAAAAAGCATGTGGGAAATTTCTTATACAAAAGTCTTTGATAAGAAAAAATATGGGCATCGAATTGTTGAAGTATACCCCGATTTGAAAAAAGAGTTCTGTGATTTTATATCAAATCAATATAATTTAGAGGTTAGCCGTTTCCGTGAAAATATTAACAAGCATCAAAACGACTACAAGAAAGGTGAGTCCCCAACTACTGATTTTTTATCAATTGAGGAGTGCTTAGCGGAAAACAATAATTTAATTGTGAATGGTAAGTATGAGTTTCAATTAGGAAATAAAATAAACGTAGTATCAGGTATTATACCGAACCAGACATCAGACAATTTTCATACTTTAAACCCACGCTTACCAAGAGAAGCCTTCTCTAAAATAGAAGTCGAAATTCAATGAAAACAGCCGATAACACCAAAATCGAAATCTTTCACAACGATATTGACGTGTATAAACCCATGTAGCGTTTCGGATGTTATATTGAATGTATAAATCACGCATCCCAAATCTACTTACTACGTAAAAAATAAACACCCAAGAAGATAGAACTTTCGCGGAATACCTACCTATGATGCCGCCCCTACGGGGCTTATTTTTTTACCACCTTTTTCTATAGAGATGCCGCCTCTACGGGGCGCAAGATGATATATCCTCTTGCTCATCCGTATCTATGAGACCCATAGATGTCGTCCTTAGAAGGTTAGTGCCATAACTCACGTTTGATAACGGGGTTGAGAGGTTTAAGCGGTTAAGGTTTACCATGAATGACCCTGTTCCTCTATTTTTCTTTTGTCTATTTACCGCTTATATGATACAATTTTGTAAGAGGTCGCTTGCAAGACCATAATCAGAAGCGTTAGAAGGAGAAGGTAGAAGATGCAGAACGAACTCACCGAATCACAAATTAACTTTTATCAGGAAAATGGCTATCTCGCTATTGAGAACTTCCTTGATACCGAGGAATTGGCAGAATGGCGACGCTGCACGGATGAATCTGTTGAAGAACGACTCGGAAATTCAGTCGAATTTATGACGAACCAGATGGACGCGAAGCAATTTTACGCCCGCGTCTTTACACAGTGTCTTCGTCTGACAGACACACACGCCGGGATGCGGAAACTTGTTCACGATCCGCGGTTGGGTAAGATGGCAGCACAACTCGCAGGTACTGACGGCATGCGTATATGGCACGATCAGGCTTTGATTAAACCGCCGCACGGTAATCCAACGGCGTGGCATCTTGACGTACCGTACTGGTCGTTTGACTCACGGGACGCAGTCTCTTTCTGGGTTGCACTGGACGATGCCACTCTCGCTAACGGATGCATGTGGTATCTGCCCGGCACGCATAAGACGGCACGTTTTGATAATGTCGGAATTGGCATAAACATCGGTGAACTGTTCAATGTCTATCCAGAATGGAAGCAGATTGAACCGCAATGTGCCCCGTGTCCTGCTGGCTCTATTGTCTGGCATAACGGACTCGTCGCACACGGTGCGGGTGCGAACATGACAATCCATCACCGCAGAGCGATGACGTGTGGTTTCATGCCGGATGGATGCACGTTTAACGGAAAACGGAATATCCTGCCGGAAGCGTATTTTAACGCACTGGAAATTGGCGACGTGCTTAACAACGATACGCAAAATACGCTTATTTGGCATAAAGATTGGGAGACATAAAGGAGCATTTGAATATGGCTAAACAACCTAATATCGTGCTGATGGGAGTTGACTCTCTCCTCGCAACACACATGAGCTGCTATGGGTATCATCGCCTCACGACCCCTCACATTGATAAGTTCGCGGAGGGGGGTACCCTCTTTGAGAAAACTTACAGCGCACACATTCCGACAACAAGTGCTTATGCCTCTATGCTGACAGGGTTAGATACCTTCAGCACACAGGTCGTCGCTTTGCGCCATCAAGGCCCCCTTCGCGAAGAGGTTAAAACGTTGGCAGAAATCCTCCGAGAAGCCGGTTACGACACAACCTGCGTCGGATTCAGTGGACCGAGTGCTCGTGGATTTGATACCTATCTAAACTACTCTGGTTGGGGTCCCGACGAAAGCGGTCGCTCCCCTAAAGCAGAAAACCTGAATAAAACGACGCTCCCAGAACTGAATCGACTGATTGACCAGAGCGACGAAAAACCGTTTTTCTTGTTCCTACGCCACATGGATCCGCATTCTCCATATCTCCCACCCGCCCCTTATGAACGCGCGTTCTACCACGGTGATGAATGCGATCCGAGTAATAAATCTATGGAACCGGTGATGACATTCAAACCGTTTTGCGACTATTTCGCCTCTTGGATGCCGCCCGGAATTACCGATAAAGATTACGTCATTGCGCAATACGACGGTGCAATCGCTTATATGGACGCTTGTATCCAGACCCTCTTCAATGCGCTTGAGGCGCGCGGCGTACTGGACGAGACAATAGTGATTATCAATGGCGATCACGGTGAAACCCTCTACGACCACGAATGCTGGTTCGACCATCACGGACTCTACGACGTTACCTTGCATGTGCCGCTTATTATCCGCTATCCCGGACGCGTCCCAGCTGGAAAACGGGTCGCCGGATATAATCAACATAAAGATCTCGTGCCGACGCTTCTTGAATTAGCGGACATTGACACAAACATAGCATTCGATGGGCAGAGCCTGACTGCCCTCATCAGCGGCGAAATAACTTCTTTCGAGAGCGAGATCTACATCACAGAATGCACATGGATGCGTAAGCACGGTTGGCGGACACCGGAATGGAAGCTTATCGTCGCGCTCGAACCCGATTTCCATTTCAAGCCCCCTGTCGAACTCTACAATCTCATCCAAGACCCTGATGAGAACAACAACCTCGCTGAGACGCTTCCTGACATTGTGAACGTCCTCGAAACACGAATGAAAGACTGGATTCGCCAGCGGGAACAGGAAACTGGGTTGACAAATCCGATTATGATTCAAGGGGATTGGCATGGACACAAAGGTGTCGGTCCATTCAAGACCTCCGAGCAGGCATATAACACGATGCATATCGGCGATGCGGGTGCAGCCGCACGTTTACAGGCGAAATCGCGGGGTGAGTAGCCATCAGCCGTCAGCCATCGGCTTTCAGAAAGAGATTTTTGATTAAATCCGCTCTTTATGGCATCAAAAACGTAGCTCGTAATGAAATGGAGAGCGGATTTAAGAAAGGCCTGTCAAAGTTCAAAACCACGTTATTTAACCGCAAGGAAAGTTAAAATTATGCCAGATTATAGACGAGATGAGGTATTAGGACGACTAAGGTCAGAATTAAGTAGAAACAGATCGCTGCTCGCTGTCGGTGCTGGAACAGGTATCACGGCGAAATTCGCTGAACAAGGCGGCGCGGATCTGATTGTAATTTACAACTCAGGTCGCTATCGTATGTCTGGGTTCGGCTCTTGCGCAGGACTCTTGGCTTACGGCGATGCAAATGCTATCGTTATGGAGATGGGTGAGCGTGAAGTGCTACCCGTTGTTAAAGAGACGCCTGTTATCGCCGGTGTCAACGGCACCGATCCGACGCGCCGGATGCGTAACTTCCTCAAACAGGTTCGCGATGTCGGCTTTGATGGTGTCAATAACTTCCCGACGGTTGGCGTCATTGATGGCACTTTCCGAGTAACGCTTGAAGAGACAGGGATGGGGTTCTACAAAGAGGTCGAGACAATCGGCATCGCACATGAAATGGATCTGTTCACTATCGTCTATGTCTTCAACCCAGAAGAGTCCGAAAATATGGCGAAAGTCGGTGCGGACGTTATTATTGCCCACATGGGAACTACAATAGGTGGGACTATCGGCGCAGAAACAGCCTTCACGCTTGAAGATGCGGCGGTCCGGGTGCAAGAAATCTGCGACGCTGCACAAACAGTGAACCCGGATGTCATCTGTCTTGCCCATGGGGGTCCCATCTCAACAGCACCGGAAGCGGCGTTTATCAATGAGAAAACAGATACCGTCGGCTTCGTCGGGGCATCGAGCATTGAGCGGTTCGCGTGTGAGGAAAGTATTCCCCGCGTCACGGCTTCATTTAAGGAATGAAAGCCGGATCACGCAAATTACAGTCTGTAGGTTGGGTTGAACGCAGCAAAACCCGACCTACTAAATAGTAAATTGAAAATGGAGGTCCAATGAAGATGATAGAATCAGCTTACAATAATCAGGGACTTTTTTCCACCTATCATCTCAAAAAAGTAATAAAGGAGCAAACATCAGATGAATTGGAATTGACCTATGAGCAGATTAAACAACTCCATGCTTCCATCGCTGAATTTGCTGATAATCTAAATGAACCACAAACAGAAGAAAAATTTATCCGTCCTGTCCTGAAAATCCTTGGACACACTTTTGGAGTGCAACCGGTGCTCCGCACATCACAAGGCACAAAGCAGCCGGATTATGCCTTTTTTGCTGGGCAAGAGGCATTGGCCCAAGCACATCCGCAGATTAATACCAACGCTTTCTTTAACACGGCAATTGCTATTGGTGATGCTAAAGCATGGGGACAGGAGCTCGACAGAAAACTGGATGGTCCAGGGGATCCGTTTTCTAATAGCAATCCTAACTACCAAATTGATTTCTATATTCGTACCTCAGAGCTCACGTGGGGAATTCTTACCAACGGAAAATTATGGCGCCTTTATCACCGCGATACGAGTTATAAATTAGATTGTTTTTACGAAGTTGACCTTGAAAAGATACTGATCAATGAGGATACAGACGCGTTTCGTTATTTTTACTATTTTTTTCGGAGCGATGCGTTCGCACC
>JAJECD010000285.1 GCA_022822215.1 Candidatus Poribacteria bacterium
TTCGCACCGGATAGACATCGGCTGACGATAGCCTATCGACTTAACGCCCCGAATGTAACACAGGTATTTGTGACGATGGATATCTTTGACCTTCGCGGTAGACGGATTCGACGGTTGCTTGAAGAGGTACCACGTTACATCGGACCGAACGCTGCACAGTGGGATGGATTGACAGATGACGGTGTGCTTGTCCGAAATGGGCGTTATTTACTTGTAATTCGGGCAAGGACGGGCTCGCAGCACGCGGTGTCTCGGAAACTAATTATAGTTTTTAAATGAGGATAGATATGCTAAGGATTTCCTCTGATAAGGGATAAAGACTGTTTCAGCGGTATTCAAGCGACCTTAAAATTTACTTTATTTTTCGTAAATTGTAAAAAATTGTGAAATTGACCCTAAACTTTTTGGATCTCATTTCTATAGTTAAGATAAGAGGGTTTATAAATCAGTTTGAACGCTGAAAAATATGTATATTTCAACTTTCCGAGCAAAAAGGAGAAACTCATGGAAATTACGATCTATCTCAGAGGCGGCGTTCCAATTTTGGAACCCAATGGAAAAATTGTGGGGCCCGCAGTATCGAAATTGCGAAAAAAGCTGACGTTGTGGTTGGATGATGCCAATACACCTTACCTTTTTATCGACTTCAACCACGTCCACAAAATTGACAGTTCTGCCCTCGGTATGTTGGTGAATGTGCATGTCATCGCGGCGCGAAAAGGCACCCGTGTCGGACTTATCAACGTTGGCAGACATATCAAGAACTTGGTTGTGCTCAGCCGGCTCGTTAGTGTTTTTGAATGTTTTGATACCGAGGAGGCCGCGGTTTCGGCGCTTGCATCTCTACCGAGGTGGAAAAGTGCTTTGACGAAAAATAGGATAGACCATCGAGTCGGGTTGTGATAGAGGCTCAGGGCATTTATGGTGGATTATGGAAGGATGCCAACATCGCAAGAGGGGATCCTCTGTTTGTTTCTTGATAGGTAAGGTTTCCTAATTTTGTGGGTTCACGATGTGTAGATGATTTTGAAATCTCCTGTAAATGCCTTGTTCCTTTGTTACAAAAATGTGTTGCCTTTTTCCGATAAAAATCGTATAGTAATTAATATTGATATATTTCCTGCTATGAAATTTTGCTAACTTTTGTCAGATAGTCGGAAGGTTTTCAGAGCCCGAATATTTTGGCTGTTGGAAGCGTATCGCAACCTATATGCTTCCAGAAATGGAGGGTAAGTTAATGACTTTAAAATGTCAATCGATGGGTGTCAAATGTCCACCATACAAACATCACGGTATCTTCCAGCCAGATAATGAAACGGTGAAATCTTTTTTGCCGGATTTGACTTACTGCGCAGCGTGTATCGCTAACTCGCCGCCCAAACGCACTGACCTCCATGATGATCTGGTGCAAGTTGCCGCCCTAACGCTCATTGATAAAGGGCCCACGTTCGATCCAGACCATAAAAGTGGTGCCAATTTCAGGAACTTTATTCGTGTACGCATTTGTGGTGCCCTGATGGATGTAAAAAAGAGAGAAGTGAAACACTGCCTGCAAGAGGTCCTTACATCCAATGAGGAATGGTCCACCCATGAAATCTTAGATGAGGAGTGGAATACCCACGAAATCACAAACGCAGCGCGCGATCCCAAGCACACGTCCCTTTTGCAGTTTCCCGATCCTCACGCTGAATTTGAAAGCGGAGTTATCCGAGACATCAGTTTCGCAGCCGTTCTGCCGGAACTCTTGAAAATGCTGACACCTCGTGAACGAACAGTTTTCACCTACCTCCGCGAGGATCGGCAAAACCACGAGATTGCCAGAATGTTGAAGATCTCTAAATCCCGCGTTAGCCAATTGGTAAAACAAATAACATCGAAGTTAACAAATGCTGCACAAAGGTTCGGCTTGACTGAGTGACCATTTTACGAGACACGAAATGGCAGAAAATAAGAAGTTCAGAAATAGACGCGGAATGAGGAAAAGACAAGGTTTGGGTAACTGCCAAACTCCGATTGGACTTCGGTGGAATCACCGTTTATAGGTCGCTTTCCGATGCTGATGAAACCCCCGATAGAAAGATGAATATCCTCTGCGATGTTATATGCAATCTGCGGGGCAATCCAGGTTGATGGATCGGATAAATTGAACAGTATTTGTCCGCTGAAACTAATCAGTGGCGTCAGTTGGCGGGTGAGTCCGGGAGCGAGGTAGTGCGTGCCAAGCAGATAGACACCGCCGCGCGTGTACGCCGGTTTCTCGACGTTGGTAAGAAAATTTTCGGGTTCCGTCGCGCCTGCGCCGTTGAAGTGGTATTCGATAAACGTGTAGGTCTCACCGCCGAAGCTATAATCGAGACCGACAGAGGTCCGCAGGTAGTTCTCCGCTTCATCAGACCCGTCATCAAAAGGCTCAATGAATACATAAGCCGTCTCCAGCCAGAATCCCGCGCCCCCGATACCACGAGCGATGTCGAAACCGACAAGCAGGTCTCTCTGAAATTCCAGCAGTGTTATTGAGAAGTCTGTCTCTACTGCATTCAATTGGGTTCGGAGAAAGACAGCACTCTTGTCAAAATCAAGATTACTGCCGAAGATGTATCCGGTATCTATTTCTCCCATGACCCCTACGGGAATCCGGACCCGAAATGCGTCTACCCCAACACGGTCTTCAGTGTCGAGTTGGTCGTAGGTATAGGGCGCGATGATGTCGGTTGGGTTTACAATTCGGGCGCTCCCCCAGGCAATTGCGTCTCGACCGATAGAGAAGTCCGCGAAATCAGTGCTGAACTGCACAGCAGCGCGATCGAGGTTATGATAAATCCCGACACTGCTAACGGATTCAGCCTCACTTGGATAGAGCAAAGACTCGAAATCTACAACGCGGTAACGGGATGAGGCGATACCAACAGCAAACGGAGATTGGGAAAAAAGTAGTGGGTCTTGAACACGTGGTGTGAAATCGTAAGCGAATGCAACTGAGAGTGCATCTATTGGTGCGTAAGATAGATTGAAACGGAGTCGATTAACCACGATCCCCATCATCGATGCATCTGGAAGTGGTGAATTAAATGCCGTGGAAAAGTTTTTGTAGTAACCACCAACTTGGAATTCTGCTTTGGCGCCTCCTACAAGTGACGTTGTTATCAAACAGATGATGAAGGTCAGAATTTTTTGCATCAGATATCTCTTTTAACTGACGACTGATAATCCATAACCGATAACCATTATAGTAAAGCCCATAATTATTTGTGCACGCGGTGGGGTCGTAGGGCTGGGTAACCCATCCCCTACGATCTATTGTTTCGTTTCATCGCTGTCTATCTGCCCGTCACGAAGTGTAATCAGACGTCGTGCGCTCTCCATCACCATCGGATCGTGGGTTGAGAAGATGAATGTCATGCCGGTTTCTGTGTTAAGACGATGCATCATCTCGAGGAGGTCGGCCCCGGTTTTAGAGTCAACATTCGCGGTTGGTTCATCGGCAAGAATAATCGCGGGTTCAGAGACCATTGCGCGTGCGATGGCGACGCGCTGTTGCTGTCCTCCTGAAAGTTGCGTAGGTTGCCGGTCTGCCATGCCGTCTAATCCAACTGCTTCGAGCATTGCGATAACCCGTTTGTGGCGTTCTGTTTTCAGGATGCCTGCCAAGAGCATGATGTACTCAACGTTTTCTTCGACCGTCAGCACAGGGATCAGGTTGTAAGCCTGAAAAACGAACCCGATGTTATCGCGTCGAAAATCAGAGAGTTCGTTTCCACTCATCTCCGAAAGCAATTTGCCAGCCAGCCATACTTTTCCTTCTGTAGGGCTATCCAATCCCGAAATGATGTTAAGCAAGGTTGTTTTGCCCGAACCCGAAGGACCCACCAGTGCCGTAAATTCCCCCGATTCGATGGTTAAATCGATCCCGTTAAGAGCGTAGACAGGGATACCGTCTGTCGTGTAAACCTTTGTCACACCTTCTGTGACGATGACATCTGTTTTTTCAATCTGTTCCATTTTTTGTTCCTAAAAGCTACGCCGCATTGCGTCTACGGGAGCCATTTTGGCAACATGCCGAGCAGGATATAACCCGGCAATGATAGTGAAAGCGAACACCCATATCGGATAAATGATAAACTGTCCGACCGTCATCACTGGGCGGATAAACTCCTGCATCGTCACGCCCATCATTTCGATGCCGGTATAGTCAATGCCGATGTGTGCCAATAGTGCTGTGACAAGGAAACCGAGTATCACTCCTATGCCAATACTCACGAGTGCCAAGGCACCTGCTTCAAATAAAATCACGCGCGCCATCCCGAAAGGACGGGTTCCAACGGCGCGTAACACACCGAATTCAAACATCCGCTCATACAACGACATGAAAAGGGTATTGATAATCCCGAAGACGACCACGCCAAACAATATAACGCCTATGATGTATTTGCTGTAGTTTGTCATTTGTAACACGAGTGTCAATTGCGACATGAGTTCTGTCCAGCTCAATGCTTCGTTGGTGTTCTGGGAATAGGTATCCCAAAATGGCAGTGTCGCGTCTTGAGCGTAGGCGATTGAGGTAAACTTAATGGCGATTTCATGGACGTTGTTACCGATAGCGAGCATTTCCTGTGCTTTCTGAATTCGGATAAACGCCATTCCGCTGTTCATCCCTTCGTCAGCGAAGTAATAGATACCGGAGACTCGGAACATCTCTTGGGCGAGCTCCCCCGTTTCCGATTGCGCCACCGTCACGACGACCCGATCTCCGAGTCCAACCTCTAAGATTTCGGCGAGTTTTGCGCCGATGATGACATCGCGGCTATTATCCCCTTCAAAATAGGTGCCTTCGGTTATCGCGTCATCAATCAGGGATAAGAATTTCTCTGTTGGTGGATGAACGCCGACGAGATTCATCGCGCTGACATTCGCTGGAGACGTAATCATGCTGGAAACGAGGACTCTTTGCGTGAAATGCTGAACGATGGGTTCTGCAGCGAGACTCGCTGTCACCTCATCAAGGGCCTGGATCGTCAATGATACCTCTTGTTCGTCTCGGAAACCTTCGCGATGGATCTGTGCATCGCCGAGGAAAGAGGCGGTAGCTGTCCGAACCAAAGTCTCTTCCATCCCTATCATGAGAGCATCCATAAAGATCAGGGCGGTTAGACCGATACCGATCGCTGTTGCGGCGATAATCGTGCGCCGTTTATTCCGGAAAATATTGCGCCATGCAAGTTTTACTAAAATCAATGACATTTTTCTAACTTTCCTTGCGGTTCGGTTAGGTAGATTGAAAGTTGAGAAGGGTTCCCCGTAGATCCGCTTTCCACTTCGTTCCAAGCTGCGTGCTCTTTTGAAAAGAAGGTTGTGATATACCTAATTCCTCTTTGCGGATTGCTGAAAGCCATACTAATGTGTCCGCATCGCTCTTGCTGGTATAATTCGGGCTGCTTTTATCGCAGGGAACAGACCGACTACCGTCGCTGACAACATGACGGTGATAGCGGGGACAATTAGGCATCGGACGTTGACTTCAGCATACAATGTCTTAAGTTTCATACCGCCGAAGGTAATTTCTTCAGGGTATGTGATACCGTATATAGATAGCAGATAATTGGCGAGGCCCCCAAGGAGCGCACCAACGCAAATGCTCCCAAGTGTTATAATAACCACTTCGCAGATGACTAACCAGAAAATTTGCATGGGTGTTGTTCCAACTGCCTTCAGGACACCGTACTCACGCGTCCGTTCCAGCACCGACATCAGCACCGTATTCAGGACCCCGATCGCCACAATCAGCATAATTACCCAACGTGAAATTGCATCTCCTTGTTGATCGGCTTTCATGGCGCGATAAAAGGATTTGGCAACCACTTGCCATGGGGAGACATCAAGCGTCGAATCGTTGAGTCCCGCCTTGATTGCGCTCGTAATTTTATCCACGTGATTAATGTTTGAGACAATCACGACAATTTCGTGGGCGCGTCCGTCAAGCACAAACAGTTCCTGGGCATCTTCAATATGTAGATAGCATGCCGTGCGGTCTGTTACGTCGTCGCCACTCTCTGCGATACCAACAATCTTATACACGTCATTCGCAAGCGAACCGTCAGCCCCTTGCGAAAAAATCACAATTTCGTTACCAATCTTTGCAGAAAGAATCTTCGCCAGGTTTTTCCCGATAACGGCTTCATGCGAAGCAGCTTCTGGTAGAACGTTGCCTTCAACTATTTTTTGGTCAAATCGAGTCGCTCGCGTCTCTCGTGCTACATCAACGCCAATAATTTGTACAGCCGTACTCTTTTCGCCGACTGAACCGAGTCCGGCTGCGTAGATTCGCGGTGTCCATGCTTCAACGCCTGCAACATCCTGAATTGCCTTACCGACAGCGGTATAGCCGTCAATCGTCTCGTAGAGCGATGGCTTATCGAGGTATCCTTCACGGTGCACCTGAATGTGTCCGATGCGATTTCGCGTGAACATTGAGATGATGTTCCCATACGCACCGTCGGACAGACCGATGGTTACCGACAAGAGGGTGAAACCGACAACCATTGCGAGTGCGGTAAGGATTGTCCGCCGCTTCTGACGGAAGGTGTTACGAATCGCGATTTTGAGTATCATAGTAGTAGGCACGCTCCGCGTGCTGTCTAACCTATCTTCTTTTCTGAAGATTTCGGCGTGTGAAGATTTTATCGTCGATGTCTAAATCGAACGTGGCATTTAACCACCGGACAATTGTTTTGTGCCCTTCTCTGTTTTGCGGAATTATCTCTATGACAGCTGGCGCGGTTTTATCTCCAAACGTCTTGAGGTCTTTGAAGTTCATGACCCGCATCAATTTCCCTTTTTCGTCATAGAAGTGCTGCCACACGGGTATATAATCATCGGATCGCACGGCTGCAACAATCTTTCCCCAAACAATCGGAGAATCCTCTTTTGGTGTGAGTTGAATGTAGAGATGATCTGGGGACGCGTCTTCTGGTGTAACAAACTGATACGTGTAATCGTTGAGCATCGACGACTCCCGAACCAAGTCGTCATTTGTAAAATCGGAACCCATCCACGATCCCATCATCATGGATGGCGGAATTTTCATGACTTTGTTTGTTTTGGGGAGATAGTTCCACATCTCATTACCGATGCGAAGTGTCGCGACACCCTGTTCTTTCTTTGGGGCGGTAATTCGGATAAAAGTCTTATCCATTCCCTTGCTCCAGATTGTCATTGCGAGGGTGCGTTCCCAATGTGGTGTAACGATGTGCATCTCCATATCGGCGTGACTGGTTTCACTCCGATAGAGTTGATCGATGTGTTTGATAACGGCTCGGATATCAGATGTCTGTTCTTCAGCAAGCGCAAGAACGCAAAAGAGAAGCGTAAAAAAAAGAGAGGCATATAGCGTGAACTTGCGTACCCACTGTATTTTATTTCCAGGTTTCGCCATCTGCGTAACAGTCCTTTCTGTTTTTAGCACTTATAAGTTGAGTATTTTAACCTTATCTCTCAAATGAGAATTCTAACGCTAGAGTTTTGAAAGATCAAGGGTTTGGTATTCTACCGGTTCTCCCTCACACTCCCCCGTAACTATTAGCTTCGTTGCATCTGAAGGAATAACCAATTGAATCTCGCCAGTGGATCCAGGATCGCTGTAGCCAATTGTATCAGCCCTTGGTATGTCGAGTTTATTTCCATTTTGATCTGTGACGGTGAGAGACTCACAATAAGTTTTATGATCGAACTTATCACCACTTGGGGTATCGCTTGAATGTGTATGTACATCGTATATAAAAATTACCCACTTGGATGTGGTCTCTTCCTCAGTTTCGGGCTCGGGAGGATCTGTAGTACGTGTAGTAACTGTAGTAACTGGATCGGGGTCAGGGTTAGGATCAACTGGATCAACTGGTGTAGTAACTGGTGTAGTAACTGTAGAAACTGGTGGATTAACTGGTGGATTAACTGGATCAACTGGATCAGGATCGGAAATGGGTTGCGGATCGGGATTGCCAGGATTGACACTCACCGGTGACGGGTCAGCAAACACGGGGTCCAGGGTAGCCTGTTGCTCTTCAGCAGGCGCATCAAACACGGGATTCTGGGGAGATTGTGGTTCTTCAACAGCCCCCCCGCCCGAAGCAGCGGGGCGTATATGTCCATCACTGCCTCCTCCACCTCCTGAAGCAGGCGAATGGCGAACTGCACGGACGACAGGGACTCCGTCACGGTAGAAGACATAGATCGTCTTTCCAGTGTGGAGGTGGATATGTGGAAGCGGTTTGAGTGGGTCTTCTTGGACCTGTGGGATAAGTCTGACACAGGAAGAGCCGGTCCCGTCTTCAAAGCATAACTGATCGTCTGCAATTGTGAGATAGTCGTCCAGCGTCGGGGTTGTGATGGAGGGCGGGGTTACGATCGACCCCATCCATGGGTTGTCGGAACAGCTCATGAAAGTGAGGGTTATAATGGACACAGCTGCGAGATATATGAGACGCGGGTAAAGTTTCATCGGGTTTTCCTTTCTTGGTGTTTGTACGTATTTTGGGTGAGGGGTCCCCTTGCGCCTATCAATTTGTAACAGGCTTCACATCAAAAGCAATGGCATCTGGGTCCGCTGCAGCGTATCCCGTATTGATATAGAAAGTCACTGTATTATTTGCGATGAGTGCTCGCATAGCGAGTGTAAGTTCCGACGCATCTGTTTCAAGTGTGAAGGAGATGTCCGGCGGGTTATCCGTTTCTGCATCGGTTGCGTCGTGTCGTGTCCACTCTGTGATTTTTAGGTCGTTTGTCGTGTCGTCAATCAGTTCCGATCCTCCCACCGCTCTAACATTGCGCTTGTTGAGTGGATGGCGTGTGATGCTGCGCGAGTCTGGGTAGTAGACGTAGAAACGCCAATATTTAATAGACGGGTCTATGATGTCTATGTCAAGCGGATCGTCGGCTTGCAAGAGGTTCCGGACAGTATCCACGGTATCCAGTACTGCTTCAGCCAGCAAAATCGGTTTTTCTTCGTAAAAGAAGACATAAGTAAGATTTTCGGCGTGGATGTGTAGAACCGGAGCAGGTTCAGGTTCAGGTTCAGGTTCAGGGGATTGCGGGACAACTGTGAGACAGGTTGAATCGGTGTCGTCTTCCAAGCAGACCGTATCTGCCCCTGTAGACGTGACAATCTGTTCTATTTGTTGGACAGTGAGAATCTCGTCCATTGGTATAGGGTCGCCACATCCGGAAAGTGTAAGTGTTAAGGCAAGGGACATCCCAATGAGGATAGATGTCAAAATTATTTTAGGTCCGTATGTGAATCTGTTCAAATTTATTTTCTCCGTATCAAATTTATTTTCTTTGTAGCCTTGGATCAAATTTATTTTCTTTGTAGCCTTGGCGTGTTTGGAAGGGTTTTCTTGGGAATGCAACTGTTCTGTCAGGCTTTCCCATAATTAACAATATTAGCACAAAAAAAACACCACATTTTTTTAACGATGTAAATGCAAATTGGGTTACGAAAAAATACGGCACGCCAATTTACCGCTTGCATTTTCGTGAATCATGGACGCGACAGACATCAGAGCTGACATTCAATGCGCGCTGCGTAACTTCACAGATGGAAATCTCGCCGAGAACTCAACCCATCTACTCAAGGCGTTAGGCTACGAGAGCCAACGCACCCTCAACCGAGAGGCTAACATCCCGGAAGCATTCCTCAACCTATTTTTTGCTACGCTGAATCAGGAGATGAACACGTCTGAAAAACCGAACAACCGAAAGTTTCGCGGCGATGGACGACAGCACTATAACATCTGATATTGCCTATGTTAATCGCGGTAATGTTTATGGCAATAAGAGCGATTATGACCGTGCCATTGAAAATCCTTGCCCTGGATGATGTCCTGATTGGCTTGGACATGTCAAACCGTCTCCCAGTCCTTGACATCTTGGAAGCAATAGTGCTCAAACCTGATTATGCCGATGCCTATTACAGACGCAGCAAGGCGTGGCTACATTTCGGAGAAACCGAAAAAGCGAAAACGGACATGCAAACTGCCAGCAAGATTGGGATAAACAGTAAGACTGCCATAGATGAAACACTGCGAAACTACGAGCGCGCTTGGAAAGTCCTCAGCAACGTATCAGAATCCTGAGATCTCTTCTTCTACCCTTTCGCCCCTCCAGTAAGAGCAGCTTTACGAAGCGATTTTTACTGACTGCCAACTGCCGATACCCAAAAAGTCACTTGACAAAACCTGTCTAAAATGATAAATTGACTTCAAACAAGGGAAACCTTTACGCCTTAGTTTTTTTAAAGATAGAGAAAGGAAACAACATGGCATCGCAAAACGAACTACAGTCAATGCTAAACGCGCCCATCGCTTTAGCACCCAATACCTACCTGCATTTCTATAACGGTGGGAAACTCCGCGCTGAATTTATGGGCGAACCTGATCCGAAAGATGACTACTACTCTGAAGAATGGATTTTCTCCACAAACCGAGCAGTCACGCCAGGTAGAGAAAATCCGCCTGACAAAGGCTTCAGTCGTATCGAACTTCCGAACGGTGAAGTTGTGTTATTGAAAGCACTCTTGGATGCGTTTCCAGAGGAGACGTTGGGGAGTGCACATATCGCTAAATACGGCACAGATCTCGGTGTGCTTCTCAAGATTTTTGATGTCGGTGAAGGGGCACATATTCCGATCCATTGGCACCCGGACCCCGACTTCTCAAAGGAACATCTGAATTCACCTTTCGGCAAAAATGAGGCGTGGATTTTAATCGGTACGCGTCCCGGTGCGAAAGCGTGGATCGGTTGGAAAGAAGCGATCGACAAGGCAGACTTTCGCCGTCTGATGGAGGCACAAGATGTGCCGACATTACGGAGTCTCATGCACGTCGTTGAGCCAAAGGTCGGAGAAGTCTATTTTTTACGCACGCCGATTGTCCATTCGCTTGGGACAGGGCTCTGCGTCCTTGAACCCCAGGAACCTACCGACTGGAACATCCTCGCCGAATGGGAAGGTTTTCCGTTTGAAAGAGAAGATGGACACCTCGGTCTCGGATGGGATCTGGCAGTCGATGCCGCTGAGTTTGATAAACTGGAGCTCGACTATCTGAACAACTACATCCGACGTACGCCGGAACTCGTCCGTGCGGAAGGCGACAATCGTGAGGATCGGATTGTGCCGGAGGAAGCCTTACAATTCTTCGGGTGCTCACGTCTGACGGTGAATTCGACGCTGAGTATGCCAGCAGGAAAAGGTTTCTATGCCCTCGTGACTTTGGGGGGTGAAGGTGTGCTTCGCGGGGACTTTGAAGATGTACCGCTCAAACGCGGCAAATCCGTCTTTATTCCGCGGTGCTTATCGAGTTATGTCATTGTTAGTACTGGCGATACACCGATGGAAATAATTTGTTGCTATCCACCGAGGCTGTAAAAAATTAGGTGCGCCCTGTGTGCCGTAACAGTAGCACGCAATGTTAGATTTTAAACCCCCTAAACCGAATACAACCGCAATTGAGGTTGCGAAAGCCCTGATGCCGCTTGTCAACCGCTTGTGTTTGAAGGGGTTGACGTTGGATGTTGATGCGGGATCGATTACCCGTCTAAAAATGACAGATGGATACCCGACCGTGTTAGCGCCGAATCATGCGGCACGCGCGGACCCTGCCGTTACATTCCTCTTGTCCAAAGAACTCTCTCAACAGTATTACTACCTGACTGCCCGGGAGACCTTTGACAAAGGAAGATTCGGCGGTTTACGGAGTTTTCTGTTGCAGCGGTTCGGTGCTTATTCAATTGTGCGGGGCACCGCTGACCGAAACGCCTTCCGCACAACGCGGGAACTCCTATCTGAAGGCAACGCGTCACTTGTTATTTTCGCGGAAGGGGAAATTTCACGGCAGAATGACACTGTGATGCGCTTTGAGAGGGGGATTGTAAAACTCTGTTTCTGGGCGTTAGACGATATGGCGAAGGCGGAAGTCAGCAAACCGCTTTATGTTGTTCCCATCGGGATCAAATACCATTATCCACAAGACATGTGGGGCGACATTGATGCTGCGCTCTCGGAATTAGAAAGGAACATCCTTCCACCTACTGAGCAAACCCCAGTTGAACGCTATGAGCGATTGCGTCGGATTGGTGTCGCAATGTTCAAAACGCTTGCAGCGGAGTATCAATACAAGGCGGACGAAACCGTGCCACTTGATGTACATATTGAGAGACTGAAAGCGCAAATTTTATCCCATGCTGAAAGAATCATGGGGATCGACTCTAAAGCCGATGTCCTCACACGGGTCCGGGCATTAAAAAACTTGGTCGATGCTGAAGTCTATAAAGACATTGATCAGATGACGGAATATGAACAGAAAATACATGAGGAGCTGCTCCAAAAATTTCAACGGTTCTATCCTGATCTGGAGCGGTTAATTAATTTTATAGCGATTTCGGATGGATATGTCGCTGAAGAACCATCGCCAGAGCGGTTTCTTGATGTGATTATCCGTCTCGAAAGGGAAGTCTTTGGTACGTCAAAAATGCGGGGACCGCGGGTCGCCTCCGTCCGTGTCGGTGAACCCAAAAATCTCCGAGAATATTACGATACCTATAAGGCGGAAAGAAGAAAAACGGTGGAGCAGATAACCCTTGAACTTGAAACAGCAGTTCAGGATTTGGTCAAGGGTATATCATAAGTTTAAAGATCGGTTGATTCCAATCCGCTCCAGGTGTTCAAAGGTTGCTAACTTTACCAGAAACCGTTGTGGCACGAAGTGGAACAACGACCCTATTCAATAGTTTAAAAATTGGAGAAAAACATGGCAAAAAAATTGTCGATTGGAAGTTGGGCTTACGCATTTGGGCCCTATGAAGATAATCCTATTCCGTTTGATACTGTCGTCAAGACACTCAGCGAACTTGAATTTGATGGTATTGAAATTGGTGCGTTTAAACCGCATATTGACATTAACGACTATCCGATGAAAAGCGATCGGGATGCCGTCCGGGGATTAATTTCCTATTACGGTTTAGAGGTCTCTGGATTGGCGGCAGATTTCTGGTCGCACCCCGGTCCTGCGACCGATGAGGCGCAGGAGGACGATAAATATTACAAGCTCTTCAGAGAGAACCTCCAGCTCGCGTTGGACCTTGGCTCGCCTGCTATCCGAGTAGATACAGTGAGTGATCCCGAAGCAGGGGTGGAAGGTGTTGCGCGTGAGGAAGCCTGGGATCGGATCGTTTCCGTCTGGCGCCGCTGTGCACAAGTCGCTGAAGATCACGGTGTGCTGATGCTCTGGGAGTTTGAACCTGGATTTATGTTCAACAAACCCAGCGAGATTATTGATATGCCGAAGGCAGTCGATCATCCGAATTTAAAAGTGATGTTTGATACGTGCCATGCACTGATGTGTTCCTTTGTTGGTGCCAGGCAGCACGGAGAACTTGAGACGCTCGGTGAGAATGGGGTC
>JAJECD010000400.1 GCA_022822215.1 Candidatus Poribacteria bacterium
TCCCCGACATGGACGGTTTCTTCTGCCGAAACGCCAACTTTTGCCAGTGTATAATTGAAAATATGGGGATCGGGTTTTGCGGACTTGACGCGTTCATCATGTGAAGCAGTGATTGCGTCAAAATAGTCGGCTATACCTAATCGTTCAGTGAGTGGATCCAACGGTGTATCCCAATTGGAAACGATTGCTAATTTGAAACCCGCATCGTGCAAATGCTCAAGTGTCGGAATAACATCGTCGTAGAGCGTCGCGGCACTCGCAGCAAACAGCGAGTGTTCAGATTGTAAGAGCTTCCACGTTATCTGATCTACATGTCCTTGAACGCCAAGCTCCCTTACAAATTCGTAGTAACTCTCAATAATTTCCTGCATCGTTCCCAAGAGCGTGTGTGCAGTAGGATCGGAACCCGACGCATCAGAATAAAGGTTCTCGCGCGCTGCCGCATAACGTTCCCAGTCAATTTCAATTCCATATCCTGCTGTGATTTCCTGGACTCTCGGTTTAAGAGACCGCCCCCAAACGCCCAATGTATAGTAAAAATCAAAGAAAACTGCTTTTATCATAATTTTTTTGGGTATCGTTTTTAGATGTAGCGCGTCGGATCCGGGATACCCGCCTCCTTAAAACCCTTCCTTCGGAGTAAGCAGCTATCACACCCACCGCATGCGCTGCCTTCGGCATCTGGATCGTAGCAACTTAAGGTAAGACTGTAATCCACACCGAGTGCCGCGCCAATTTGGATGATTTCCGCCTTCGTTTTATACATCAACGGGGCTTGGATTGTCAATTGCGTCCTACTCTCGACACCGACTTGTGTCGCCAGGTTCGCCATCGTCTCATAGGCTTCTATATACTCCGGACGACAATCTGGATAGCCACTGTAGTCGAGGGCGTTAACACCGATAAAGATGGTATCGGCACCGAGAACCTCCGCATAAGCAAGGGCATAGGAGAGAAAAATCGTGTTTCGGGCGGGGACGTAAGTGATCGGGATGCTATCTGCCATTTCCGCATCCGATCTATCCTTTGGCACTTCAATATCTGCTGTTAATGCGGATCCGCCGAAGGTCCGTAGGTCGATGTCAACAACTATATGCTGTTTCACACCGAACGCCTTCGCGATGTTTTTCGCACGCTTTAATTCCACCGCATGCCGCTGGCCGTACCGAAAACTTATTGCATAAATGTCATAACCTTTATCGCGCGCAATAGCGAGTGTTGTTGTTGAATCCAAGCCGCCACTGAGTAAGACAATCGCCTTTTTAAGCACTGATTTTCTTCCTAAAAGAAGCACGTGGAAGATCGGAAGGGGGGAAGATTGGGGGTAGGAAGTTCCTTCCAGCCTTCCGCTCTTCCACCCCTCCATCTTTATCCTTGCTATTCCTGCTCAAATTCCAACTTCGCGAACCGCATAAAGATGCCGCCACCCGGTCTGGCAAGGGGCCCGTTGATCGCCAAGCATGCAATGACATGTTTCGCGCCCGGCTCCGCGCTTTCAGTGACAACAACGCGTTGCGGCGCATTGAAACCAGAAGCAGCACCACGTCCCGACTCTCCGAAAGCCAAGTCGATTTCGCCATCAATCCAGACTTCGCCGTAGTCGTCAATACACGTATGAAACCACACCTTTGCGCCAGCGATCGAAACACCATCGACTTCCTCTGGAAGCGTCACCGTGATCCGATACCAACCGAAACACAAGCCTGTCGAGATAAACTCTTGGATATCCTCACAAATCGGCCAGCCCGAGTCGTCATAGTCAGCAAGACGCGCAGGGGTTTCCGGCAACTGATCGACTAAACCACCGTTGGGTTCCCCGGGGACAAGCCCATCGCCATAACGCCATTCGGAATTAGTGAGTTCACGATGTTCTGCGTTTTCTAAATCAAGTTCTGCAATAACCATTATGCGTTCCTTCCTTAGTTTAAAAGTAGCACAAACCGTCAGTTTGTGCGCTGAATATTCATATACCAAAGCCTGTAGGCGATGCCTGTTGAAAAAATGAGAAAAATTCCTGCAACGATAAACGGAACATGAACAGAGATATTAATTAAAAAACCGCTTGCGACGTAACCGAGCAGAAACCCAGTGCTCCATGCCAAGTGTGTAAGACCGACCCCGTGTCCCTTCTCATGAGGTTCAGTAAACTCGTTGATAAACCGCGGAATAGTCGTTGACAATCCCCACGCCGCGCCCGCACCGAGTATCCCATAAACTTCCAGCGCGATTAACGAGTCATGAAAGAACGCCACCCCAAAAGCGAGGAGCGTAACAATCGTATTTGCTACGAGCGCAGGCGCACGGTGCCCAACCACATCACAGATCCGTCCGACAGCCAGTTGACACCCAAAGGCAAACAGTAGACTCATTGCCCCGTAATAGCCCGTCGCTTTTACCCCAGCGAGACGCTCAATCAAAATCGGCATCAATAGGTTCACCGACCCCCAATAGTAGGTCGGGAAAACCCGCAAACCGATTAACATCCGCATCTCTCGCCGCCGACTTAAACGCAGATATGCCGGAACGTTAAGAGCAGATTTCCATAACCTCTCGCGTTTCCCTTCGGTCTCCGGCGCGTGCTGTCTCGCCAACCGCGGTAAAAAGAGACACCCCCCGACAAACAACACACTCGCCAAAATCACCGCGCCGATACCGAAAATACTATAGTCCGTCCGGTCAATGACTTCACCTGCGATCGCGCTCCCGATCGCACTTCCGAGGGTCATGCTGATAAAGTACCAACCCGTCGCCCATCCCAACCGATTCGGCGGCACACTACTGATGAGATAACTCTGTCCACCTGCGGTTTTGAACCCGGACGCGATACCCTCATAACAGAGAATACCCCAAAGAAACAGAGGCGTTTGGGTTGTGAAAAGCCCACCTATCACCACTGCCCCTGTCAGCCCAATCAGCAAGGTCGGTTTCCGTCCGAACCGGTCGCTGAGTGTGCCACCAATCAGTGCTGAGACACCACCCAGCCCGATAGGCAGTGCACGGAGCAGTGCAGCAAACAGTGCCGTCTCTTTCAAGACTCTTTCGGCGTAGACCGGAAATAGCATCTGTATCGGTCCTGTTACCAGACCGACAGCAAACACAATGCTGCAAAGAAGAACAAATCCCCGACTCCACATTCTTTTAACGATTGCTTCTGAGCTGCTGCGTCCGTTGTCCTTGCAGTCTTCCAACCGTTAACAAACCTTTCATAACCTAAAGTGAGTTTCTTAACAATTTTAGAAAATCAACGGTATTCATACCTTATGGCATGAACCGGGTGTTGACAACGGCAACACCGCCCGGATTTAATTGTTAAAAATACGCAGCAAACTGTCTGTAATATTCGGTGCAGCGGTTCCGAGTCCACATGCACTTGTCGCCTTCATAACCGTTCCGATTCTTGAAATCAACTCTTCTGAATTCGGTTGCAACGGGGCAGACAAAAGTTCTGTCAAGCGTTGCGTGCCGATCCGACACGGAAAACATTTTCCACAAGATTCCTCAGCAAAAAATTCCATCGCATTGTGTGCAACATCAAGGATATCCCGCGTATCATCAAACACCATAATTCCCGCCGCCCCGAGCATCGCTCCTACTTTCTGGAAACTCGGTTCGTCAATCGTAATATTGAGATCATTGCCAGCGATAAATCCACCTGACAGTCCTGCTGTCGTAATCGCTTGAATCTCACGTCCTTCCGGCGCACCCTCCGCCCACTCGTAAAGGAGCGTCTTTAACGGAAGTCCGAACGGTACTTCGTAATTTCCCGGTCTCTCAATGTCTCCAGAGAGACTGATAATTTTTGTTCCCGCCAAGTTCTCGTCATAACTCAGGCTTTTATACCACACTGCCCCATGTCGAACAATCTGAACAGCAGCAGCAAGCGTTTCGACATTGTTCACAACAGTCGGTAAATTTTCAAACCCATGGGTCACAGGATACGGCGGACGGTTCCTCGGAAACGGATGTTTCCCTTCTAAACTGTTCAACAGCGATCCTTCCTCGCCACAGACGTATGCCCCGGCACCTCGTCGAATGTAGATGTGGAAGTTAAAGTCCGCACCGAGGATAGCATCACCCAGCAGTCCTGCCTCTTTTGCTTCTGCAAGTGCCTGTTCGAGTATTTTTAATGTTTCTGGATACTCATACCGAAGATAGATAAAGCCACGCGTCGCACCTGTTGCGTAAGCAGCAAGTACCATCCCTTCAATTACGGCGTGCGGGTCATAATCAAGGATAACCCGATCCTTGAAGCATCCCGGTTCACCCTCATCTGCGTTACAGACGATTGTCTTGGGTTCACCCGGCGCATTCAACACCGATTCCCATTTCATGCCCGTCGGAAATCCTGCTCCACCCCTACCAGCGAGTTGACTCTCTTTAAGTGTTTCAATCACATCCGTTGGGTTAAACGTTGTTACCGCACGTGTCAACGCTTCATAACCACCAGTGCGTCGGTAGCCTGCCAATGTGTTGCGTTCGGGTTCCCGAATCTCAGCGAAAATACATTCTTCGTCATCACCCGGATATGGTGGGGGTAGTGGCGTAGGCTCCACAGAAAGCGCATCTGCTTGTTTTCCGACGAAGACCTCGTGTCCCCTCAACACCGGCACGCAATCGTCGCATCTTCCAGCACACGGCATAGGCGTCGCGCCCTCGTCTTTGAGTGCGTCAAGGATTTCCAAACCGCCTTGCAACCGACAAACTGGACCTGTACACACGCGTGGTGCGCTTTGTCCTGGGACTTCACGGGCGAAATGGTGGTAAAACGTTACGGTGCCAAAGAGTTCGGCGAGTGGAATCCGAAGTCCGACGGCGATATCGCGAAGGACTGCCTCCGAAATAAATCCGTCTCGGTCATGGAAAGCGTGTAGCAGCGCAAGCAGTGGGGCGGGCGCATCGCGCCACCGGGCAATCACTTCGCGGTTCGTCGGGGTTGACATCTAATTCTCCAATACTAACACGAAATATAATTTCCTTGTGTATTTTATCAACTTTCTGCCTTCGCGTCAACGCTTTAAAAAAAATTGGGTGCGTAATATTCTGCCAGCTGCGCCGCAGATGTCGCCCCGCTGGGGCTAAAAACGGACTTTTCATTTACGTTTCTACACAGATGTCGTCCCGCTGGGACTAAAGACAATACTATTTGTAAGGGCACTTTGAGTCATCTAACGCCAAAAACTTTACACCCGCCTGAAGTTCTCTATGGGTAGAGTTTTCATTCAGGAACATCTACTTTAAACGAATCTATAAGTGCATTCAACGCTTCCCGCTGTCCGTGGTCGCGGCTCTCAAGTTCGTGAAGTGCCTCCGGAATCTCGTCCTTATGGGCATCAAACGGAGGCCACAAGGAGGCATCAACATGATGAAACTGTTTCGCATAGAGCCAACGCAAGAACACCGTCATCCGAGGATACGCCTCATGATTCCACCGTCTTCCGGCGTGCCGTGTGTTCGGCAGAAATACTATAAAGTCGCCAGCATTTACCGGGACATTGCGAACCATTGGCGATGGGTCATTCATCGTGATGTATTCGGGATACTGGAATTCGGACTTATGGCTCCCCGGAATGCAGGCAAACCCGTTGCCGGGGGGGACATCCACTAACGAAACGGAAAGATTAAAGAAACTCGCGAAGATCTCATCGTTGGCAACTTGGTATTGGTGGTGCGGACTTCGGAACCAGCCTTTATGCCCGCCGTGTAATTCTAAACCGTCTGCATCTGGATAGCAGATATTCGCGACAACATCAAAAACCCGCGGGTAATTCCACGTGAGGGCTGTCGCTACACGCAAAATCTCTGGATTCAAGATAAGACGTTGGAACGCTTCATGTCCGTAATGCATGTTATAGACCCACCACGGTTTTCCCTCTGGTGCGTTGATTCGCATCGGCGGCTTGAAATCTGCAGCGTCCCATTTATACCACTCGAACATCTGCGCCTTCATCAGTTCAACATCCGTTTTCGGGACGGCATCACGTACCACAAAATAGCCGAGTAAATCAAGGTACCACTTTTCTTCCTGTGTCAGCATAGTTCTTCTCCGTCCTCGAGTTTCTTGAGAATCCGTTTCGCAAACCCCTTTTCGCTCCGTTGGATAGATTCTAATTCGTATTGGTCTACAGAGATGCGATCCCGATGCGCTTCTATGGGGAGATTATAGTTCTCATTGAAATAGAAACTGAATTGATACCGATTGAAGACGACTCGGCGGGGATCATCGACTTTCCAAAATTTTGCGCCGTGCATCAGTCTCGACGAGAAGACAAGACAATCCCCCGCTTTCAGTTCAAAGGTGATTGCAGGTGCCCACTCGTTATCAATGTCGAGTGTGGTTGGTAATTTAATCCGTGATTTATGCGTGCCGGGGATACACATAAAGCCGTTGTCTATCGGTACATCGACGAGTGTTATAGCAGTATTGACATAATTGCTATAGATTTGTCCGTTTCCGGCTTGGTAGTCGTTATGTGGGTTCTGGAAGCCATCGGGGAATTCAAAACCGCTGGTGTCACGGTGGAGTTTCTCCTTTTCACCCTCAGCGACAGGGCGTTGCTTCTGCAAAACGAGCGCACAATTGAAGAGTCTTGGACGATTCCACATCAAACCCATTACAACGCGTAGAACTTTCTCATTGAGCGACAACCGCTCGAAAATACGATCGCCGTACTGGACATTATTCAGCACCCCACTATATTCGTTTTGCGTGACGTTCACCGGTTCAGGCGCGGTTTCGGGTTGGGCAAACCACTCGTTTGCGATTTCAAGCATCTGATTTACTTCTGTTGGCAACACCACTTGCCGAAGCACCAGATAGCCAAACAGATCGTAGTGCCATTTCTCCTCTTCTGTGAGTGTAGAGGGGAGATTAATCGCACTGTCTTCACCCCGAATTAGCATAACGCCTTGTGCTAATTGTTTTTGCGTGATTTGAGAGGAGTTACTTTTTTTCTCTGAGTGTATTCATCCTTATGTTATCCTATAAGTTCACCTATACCA
>JAJECD010000158.1 GCA_022822215.1 Candidatus Poribacteria bacterium
CAATATTCAATAGGTATTTTACTCATTACTGCATAAACGAACCTTCATAAAATTAATATATAAATTTATTATAAGGAAGTGGACTGATATGAATAATCAATCCAGAGACGCGGAATATACAATGGGGCGTAGTGAGGAAGAAACAGAACGTTTGATTGAACAATCCCAACTCTACGATGATGTAACACGGCGTTTTTTCCTCAGAAGCGGCATCGCGAAGGGCATGAAAGTCCTTGATGTCGGTAGTGGTGCTGGCGATGTTGCGCTAACCCTTGCTGAATTTGTTGGACCCAAAGGGCAAGTCGTCGGCGTAGATGTTAACCCAGATATTCTCAAAACAGCAGGGGAGCGAGCGGATGCCGCGGGTTTTTCAAACGTTGAATTCATCGCTGGTGATGCCCGAACCCTTGAGCTCCCTAACGATTTTGATGCCGTCGTCGGCAGACTCGTCCTTCTCTATATGGCAGACCCAGCGGAGACACTTAGAAGGTTAGCTACCCATCTTTGCGGTGGCGGGATCGTCGCCTTTCAGGATACTGAACTTGCACTCTACCGGACGATTACACACCCGGATACACCTTTGATAAATCAGCTCGTTGAGTGGGGACTTACGGTGTTTGAACGGTCAGGGGCACATCTTAACATGGGTATGGAACTTTACCGGGTATTCGTTGATGCGGGTTTGCCTGAACCTACCTTACACTTTGAGGCACCTATGGGCGGACCTGAAGACTGGCCCGGGTTTGAGTATCTCGCCAACAGTTTTCGGAGCCTCGTGCCGCTGATGGAGGCTTATGGCATCGCCACTGCTGAAGAGGTAGATATCGACACACTCGCGGATCGGATTCAGGCAGAAGTCACTACATCAAAACGCCCGCTCCTATTGCCGCCACACATCACAGCATATACCACACTTGCATCCTAAAGAGGCTCGGTATATGGCGAAAAATCATTCAGAGAACACACAGGCATCAAATCACGATGCCACCTATACCTTAGGACGCACCTCACACGAAACGACGCGCCTCATTGAGCAATCCAGAATTTACGGCGAGTCAACACAACGTTTCTGTAAACGAGCGGGTATTACCCAAGGGATGCATGTGCTTGAAATCGGTAGTGGTGCTGGCGATGTCGCTCTCACACTTGCTGAATGCGTTGGACCAACGGGACAGGTCATTGGTGTTGATGTCAACGCAACAATTCTCGACACAGCACGTCAGCGCGCTGCCGATGCTGGCGCGCGGAATGTGGAATTTATTGCAGGTGATGCCCGAACGCTTGACTTTCCAGATAAATTTGATGCAGTGGTCGGACGGTTTGTCCTCATGTATATGGCGGATCCTCGGAAGGCATTTGCGGAACTCATGACGCATGTGAAACCGGGCGGCATTGCTGCGTTTCAGGAACCCGAATACACGCTCTATCCCGCGTTCATACATCCAGACACGCCTCTTATAAACCAACTCATTGCCTGGATTTTAGATGTATTTGAGCATTCAGGGGCGCACCTTGACATGGGGATCGGGTTGTATCGCGCTTTTGTAGACGCAGGTTTACCGCCACCGGCGATGCACCTTGAATCTCCAATTGGTGCAGCGAAAGCATGGGCGGGTTATCGATACATGGTAACCATCTTTCAGAGTCTCCTTCCGCTTCTGGAAAAGTACGGACTCGCAACGGCGGAGCAGGTCGGTTTAGATACTTTAGCTGCACGGCTCCACCAAGAGGTCCTTGCCTCAAAACGTCCCTTCTTATTACCGTTGCATGTGACGGCGCACGCGATGCTTCCAATTTAAATTCCGCAAAATCCGTGCGAACTGCCCCCAACGTATCCAAAATACTTTGGCGCATTTTGCTATGAAAAACTGTTATCATTTTTTAGGTGGTTTTGCGAAAAAAATGTGGTTTTGGGTTGATATAGGTCTCGAAATGTGATATAATTATACAAATTAACAATTGGTGAATAAAATTCCATCCGAAGTGTGATTACAGCTTCAGTGTGTACATCAGATGGAATTTATACAATTAATCTCTGCTCCCTGCTTTTGTTGAAATTGCAGCGGAGCCACTGGTCCAAAGAGAGGCATGAAAATTTGAATCCTTATGAACTCCTGCTTATCATCACCCCCGACTATGATGAGAGCGAAGCAGAGGCTCTTACTAATCAAGTAAAGGGCATTATCGAAAATGGGGGAACTCTTCTAAAAGTTGATCCTTGGGGAAAAAAGCGGCTCGCCTATCCGATCCGGAAACGTAGTGAAGGTTATTATGTACTCTACATTTTTGAGAGTGTGCCGAGTTTTGTCGCTGAACTCAACCAATCCCTGCGTGTTATTGAAACGATTCTGCGTTACATGGTTGTCGGATACGAGGACGATATCAATAAATTGAAGGCCGAACTCACCGCTAAGGCGGGGCAAACGACCCCTGATAGTAATGATGGATCTGAAGACACGACAACGTCTGAATAAAATGTGCATCATCCAGATTTAAAAAACGAGTTTTGGCTTTTAAGTGATGCTAAACAGTCTGAATAAACGTTTAAAGAGGAGAAACCATGGCAAGTTACAACAAGGTCATTTTGATGGGAAATCTTACCCGCGACCCTGAAATGAGGTATGTTCCGAGTGGAACTGCTGTTACAAATTTTGGACTCGCTATGAACGAGCGATATACTGATCGGCAGACAGGTGAACAAAAGGAGTCCCCCTGTTTTGTTGAGATAACGGCTTGGGGTAGACAAGCAGAGATTGTAAACGAGTACCTCACTAAAGGCAGCCCGGTTTTCCTTGAAGGGAGTCTTAAATTTGACTCTTGGGAGGCTGACGATGGAACGAAGCGGAATAGACTGTCTGTGACAGCATTTCGGATTCAACTCATCGGCGGACGTCGCGATGGGGACGAAATGGGTGGTAACTATACGGAGGCCCAACCCGCAGCAGCACCGACGCAATCTGCACCGTATCAAGAAGCACCGGCACCCCAAGCAAGCAGTACCCCGCCCTCAACGGACGATGATATACCGTTTTAAGGGACGTAAAAATGGTGTTCTTTGGAGCGTCATTAGTTATATAGAGACTCTTCCTTTATTGGAGACAGACGAACCTATAGCGCGTCAAGTTAGTTGGCGCGCAACTTAATAAAGAAGGAACAAGATTATATGGCATTCCGTCGGCGGCAGCGCTTTCACAAGATCGAATCTTTTGATTAT
>JAJECD010000422.1 GCA_022822215.1 Candidatus Poribacteria bacterium
ACACACCTTCGGGCTCTCACACGATTACCGCGAGAAGGCTTACGTCATGTTCGGTAATGTTACGCCAGAAACCCCACGCCTCTCCTACGCGGCCGCCGAATGGTTAAGTGTCCACCCTTTTTTGAACGCCAGTCAACCGAATAATTCCGAAAATCACACAACCATTGAAATCCTTTCATCCCGTTCCTCTCAGCTTCAGTTTCAAATCGCAGATACTGATGGCCTCCATCAGGCGCAACTCATCCTTACCGAGAATGTTACACACCATAGCTGTGGAAATACAGAATCGCTACAGCACTTCCAAGCACTCAACGGCACCTCAGGCATTACCTTTGGATTTGCATCGACCTCCGCCAGTAGGGAGGCATCCGTTCAGGTGATTGATATGCACGGCAATATCGCATATCGATCTTTCTGGATCGAGCCAGATGATAGCATCCAAGGCACTATTAGTGCTCCAGATACCCTCGTTCAGGGAGATGTCAATCAGGACGGGATCGTTAACATTATTGATCTGACATTAGTTGCGTCCAGCTTTGGAGAAACAGGTGTGAATGTGGCAGATGTCAACGGGGACGGTGTTGTCAACATCGTGGATTTGACGCTGGTTGCTGGCGCATTTGGTGGCAATGCTGCATCACCCGAACTACAGCCTCTTCATCTTGAGGGCACGCCGACAGAATCAGATATAGAGCAATGGCTCAATCAGGCGCGACAGATAAACCTAATGGACCCCATCTTCCAACGTGGTATCTTCGTCTTGGGGCAACTCCTTGCCTCATTAACGCCACAAGAGACAACATTATTGTCGAACTATCCGAACCCGTTCAACCCGGAGACCTGGATTCCGTATCATCTTGCAGAACCGGCATATGTGACGATCACCCTCTATGCCATAGACGGCAAAGTTGTGCGGCACTTAGACTTAGGACATCAGGTGGCAGGTTTTTACCAGAGCAAGTCGCGTGCGGCGTATTGGGACGGTCGGAACAACGTGGGTGAACGTGTGGCGAGTGGTATCTATCTCTACACCCTCAAGGCAGGGGAATTCGCTGCCACTCGGAAGCTGTTGATACGGAAATAGTATCATAAGACCTTATGATGGCTGAGAGGAAACCGATGTTTATTAGTTTCTCAGCGATCGTTGCTGAGGTGATGCTGAAAAAATTGGGTGGAATGCAGATCGGCACTTTGATATTTATAAATAAAATGAGAAAATTTTTTAAACCACTCCCAGATTTGGAAGAGAGACTCGATGATGTCAATGAACGGGTGAGGCGGGCGCGTCGAACTTTGGATTGGCGAACTCGGGAAGCACGTATTCCGCTTGATATTCAAGAGGATTTCGGCATCTCTGAATTACAAGGCGATGTGATGTTCCTCTCAAGGAACGAGGATTTACATGATAAAGTGAGGGACCTCGTTCATTCCGCAGGCTACGGATGCGATATTCCAGAACGTACTGGCGAAGCCATCGGTATGTTGAAAGTGGCAAGATATCAGATGGTAATCCCTGACTGTTTGCGGCGCTCGCGGTCGAGACTCTTTGAATATGTTGAGAGGTATCACCCTCATGTGAAAATCGTTCCTATCGTCCGTAATAACGATGCTGGACGACGTGTGATGCGTTTGGGGAGCTACAGTTTTCTATTAGGACGCGATTTCGATCCAGATCAGTTGCGCACCTGTCTGATGAGTTCACTTCAGTTACGACATGAGGTTTGTTGGTTGTTGGCACATGGGGAACGCTGCAACCGTTCATGTGTTGACGGTTTCGAGTCTGATGAGGCGTTTAGAGACCTTGAATGAAACATCGCAGCTCACATCCGATCAAGATATGGCAACAAATTTAGAGTTCAAGGCACAGTGTCAGTCGCTTGATAGTTTCTATCCAAGATTGATCGACTTAAATGCGACACATCATGAAACTATGCATCAAGTTGATACGTATTTCTATGTGATGGTGGAAAGGGAGCGCGCAAAATCGGAAACGTGTGAACCTCGACTTAAACTACGCGAGATTGACGGACTGACAGAGGCATGGCTCATCTATTATGAGCGTCCGAATCACGACGCGTCCCGTTACAGTCAGTATCAACTCTGCAAGATTAACGATCCTTCAGCCCTGAAAACGCTGCTAACCGCTGCATTTGGTATCAAGACAATTGTCCGAAAACATCGAGAGGTTTGGATGTTCAATCACACGCGTATCCATCTTGATAGAGTTGCTGATTTAGGGCAATTTGTTGAGTTGGAGACAGTGTTTCAAGGACAGACCGAGACCGAAGCCATAGACGAACATCAACACGTTAAAACCACACTACGCTTAGCCACTACGGAACCTATTGCTGTTTCTTACAGCGATCTCATTGTGCGAAAGTCGTGACTGATTTCGGTGACACTATCTCATAGAAACTGGAGGGATTTGAGATGGACGGTTCAATATATCAAAAGATTTTGGAAACCTACAAAAATATGGATAGTGCCAAGCGAGGGCAACTTCTGAGGATTTACTTACATATTCCATCGTTACCGAAATTACGCGCGCTCCGTGCCTCGTTGACGGAGCTGAAAAGCGCGTCAAGGCGCAGGAATGGTGCAAGCAGGCGTTTTCCAGAAGGGAGATAGTGTATGGTTTGTGTTGTAAGTGTTAGTCGGTAATTTTCAATTTTGTTCTGGCAAAGGAGAAATTGTAGAATGAATGCAACTATTGAGTTAACAACCGAGCAGCTTATTGATTTTATCCAGCAGATGCCCCCTAAAGAGAAGCGTGCAGTCCTGATTGCGCTTGCAGAAAGAACCAGTGTGGGTGAAGAGGAACGAATGAAATACGCTGAGGCGCAGGTTCGACAACTCTGTACATCCCGAGGATTGAATTGGGACACCATGACAGAAGAGGAACGAGAGGACTTTATTGACGACCTTGTTCATGAGAACAGGGAATGCAGCTAATAGTAGTTTATGATACAAATGTTTTGATATCGGGTATGATCTGGGGCGGTGTTCCCTATGATTGCATTAAACTTGCAAAGAGTGATAAAGTTGTAGGAATAACATGTTCTGAAATACTTGATGAGTTTGAAGAAAAGTTGGCTACCAAATTAAATGTCCCTCCATTGCAAATCTCGGAAATAGTTACGAATCTCCTCAGTTTTCTTCGGACAGTAAGAATTCCCAACCAACTCCGAGGGGTCACCACGGATCCTGATGACGACAAGATAATAGAGTGTGCCATCGTCGCCGGTGCTACTCACATCGTTCCTGGTGATCGAAAGCATCTCCTTCCTCTCCAAAGTTATCAAGATATTCTTATTGTCAGAGCAGCAGATCTTCTTACACAGTTACAATAAAATTTCTTCACAAACGCGACAGAATCGCCTGCACTAAAAGCGGGATCATCAACTCATGATGCCCGGTAAACGTATAGCCTTTCCCGCCCATTTCCGTCGGGCGTTTGACAACATTCTCTACGGGACGGTATTGCTGATTCATGTCGAAGTTAGCAGTCGTGAAGTGGGATACCGTGTTCCCTAAATTTCGCGCAATTGTTAGTGCCTTCAAGAAGACCTCCGGCAGAATCACAGCTGAACCCAAATTGAGGACGACTCCACCGCCTTCCAGTTCTTCTACTAACCCTGTCAACAAACGAAAATCGGTAAAACTCGCGGCACCGATAGCGGCACCGTTCGCCGCCGGATGCTGATGGATAATGTCTGTGCCGATAGCGACATGCACCGTGATCGGAACGTCGTATTGGACACCGGTAGCAAGGAGGCTGGACGCGTTATAAGGCGCGTTCATCTCTACGAGCTGCTTACCCAACGCTTCACCCATTCCAATACCAGTATCCGCGGCGTGCTGAATTGCCGTGTTCATCAAGTGTCCAGTCTCCTCCCACATCCCGAATTGTCCGGTCTGGAGATACACAGAGACATCCTCAGAGGTTTCCCCAATAAGGGCAATCTCGAAATCGTGGATACTGCTTGCCCCGTTAAAGGCGAACCCGGTAATCACACCACGTTTCACCAAAGCGATGAGAAGCGGACTCAATCCACATTTGATGACATGTCCACCCATCATTACGATAACCGGTTTCTTGTTCCGATGCGCTGTGACGATAGCGTCAACGAGTGCTAAGAAATCTGATCCTTTGAGAATTTTTGGCAGACTCGCTAAAAATGCGGAGATATCCGCCTCTGATTCTGGCAGCGTCGCAAAATCGTGAACCGAGACTTTGTTGATACGTTTCTTGAGTGGATAAGTCGTCACGGAAGACAGATCAACCGGTATCCGAGTTTTTTTCATGTTTTTCGTCCTCTGATAGTTGAAAATAAAAAATTATGCCGATGATAAACCAGAAAAGCAACACTGTGCGTTGATGTAGAATGTTATCTGCAAGCCCGTAAACAAGCGCGGAAATGAGGAATCCGCTCGCGCCGATAAAGGTCCCCATTCCCCAAAAATCTGTTGCCTGCCGCATGGTAAATATGGATTGGCAGACGATCACTACCATCCACAAAAAGACCAAAAGCGATGGAATCCCCTGCTCGGCAGCGATGTGCAGATAGATGTTATGGGCGTGATAAGGCGTGTCGTATTGTTCAGATGGTCCGTTTAGTCGGTACTCGTAGCGGAATCTACCGGGCCCAATTCCGGTGAGCGGATGCTGCTGAATGAATTGTACGGACATTCGCCACCATTGCGGACGCTCACTCATGAAGCCTGCGGGATGTGTAATCATTGTCTGAAAACGAGACTTAATATGCCGCGGGACCATATCAATGAGCGTCTGTCGAGTGTTTGTATTCAGAAGTAGCACACAGCACACAATGCTCATTAGAGCCAGTCCCAATAAGCCTCGCTTCCATGAAAGAGTTGTGGATAGGGTGCTAATAAGCAGATAGAAGATACTGAAGATGACTGCAAGGATGACACTCACCCACGCCGCACGCGTCAAGGTCAAAACGAGATTCGCGCCCATCAAGACTAAGATTACTCCCAATATTACGGTTATAGTTATCAGTTTTCGGCTATTGACTTTCGGCAAAGCGAGATCTTTACTGATTACGGATTGCTGTTCTCCTGGCGGCTGACGACTGATGGCTATTAAACCTGCCACAAAGTATCCTATGACGAATGGAAGGCTGAGCGCGAGGTATGCGCCGAGGTCATTGGGCATCTTGAACGTCCCCGTAAGACGTTGTTCAATCATATACACCATAAGGTGTGTATCGCCTTTACGGACTGTGTAGCGTCTGTCTCTCGCCGGATCGTCAATACGCCATGTGTCGGGTTGCGCTGCCGGTTTTCTATCGGTTACGTGGAAAGCCGTTTCCGAGAGCGGGACCCGGCATGTATGCAGTTCGGCACGTAATGTGTCCGAGAATCCTTCTGCGACAGTAAATTCTTCCTGAAATTGTAACCCAATTCGCCCCATAAAGTCGAGTGCTAAACGGGTATCGTTTACGTAATACCAGAGCCCGAGTGTAGAAGAGATACCTGCTGCAGCGATAAAGGCAATGACGATATGTCGCCACCGATTCCCTAAGCGACTGTGAACAACAGCATAGAAGAGTAGGGTCGCCCGAAGGAATTTCCAAAAGTAGCCGAGGCTACTCGTCGAAGGGTGCGGTGCAAAGAGCGATGCTATGAGTGCTAATCCGAAAAATAACGCAATGGGCAGGTCAAGCGGTGTCCGTCGCCAGCCGAGTTTCCGTTCCGAGACGACGCGTCCGACCCATCCGAATAGCACCAGCGAGAGTCCGATGTTAAGGAACGCCTTTGAATAACCGAAGGGAAGTGCTAAAACAAAGACTAAGAGTCCAATATAGGTTGCGGTATTAAAGACTTTTGTCGATGTCCACTGTGAAGGGAACGGAGATTTCAGTTCTGACATAAGGGCAGAGAGAGTAAAAAGGTGTTGGAAAATTCGTTGAGATGTAATACAATATTGTTACTTAGAAAATCCGAACATATCTAAAAGAGAGCGTGGTTCATTAACTGCGTTTGTAACACTTAAAGGGGATTTCGCCATGCACTTTACATCTAAACTCCTTGCATCACTTCTGGTGTTGAGTCTTGTAGGTTTGCTTTTCACACCATCTGCCTCGGCGTTTATTGAGCGAGAATATACAATTCGCGAAGTCGTTGATGCCTGCACAAACATCGTCTTCGGCGAAGTAGAAAGTGTTGACAAAAGACGGTTGCGAGGCGTTATTACCGTCAAAAAAGATGTCAAAGGGAAGAGCAATCTCAAAGAAATTAAGATGAACTTCGCTACAGGGCATTACAAGCAAAGCACTTCGCCAGAAAAGATGGTGGGTTTGCTCAAACCCAAAATGCCTATTATCGTTTTCTACCGCGAACATTACGGTATCGATAGTATGTGTTTTATTGACAATACATGGTTTCAGATGCGCGCCTATCGCAGCGGTTACAGCGGTTCTTGGTGGACATTTACACACATTGACCCGATGATGTCACGCACGTTTAATGGCAAAACGAAGGCGTTCCAAAAGATTGTGAGCGACATGTTAGTCGGTAAAATGTGGGTTGGCGCACCGAAAGATGCGATAAAAGTCTTAGTTTTGACCGCAAACAGCACACATCCAACATGGAGCCAGACCCCTGTTTACACCAACACAGCAACTTATGAGTATCAGGCACTAAGGTCCCTGAAAAAAGTGGGAAAACATAACGTTGCACATGAACTCACCAGAGCACACGCACTCCCACAATTAGAAAACGCTGATGTATTGTGGATCGGTTACGAAGAGATCTCAAGTTATGGACACTACCTCCTTTCGCGTGAGACGGAGAAAAAGATTAAGGCGTTTGTGAAAAACGGCGGTATCGTCGTTGTCGCGGGGCAGGACAGCAGTGACGAAAAGCCATGCGAAACCGGGTGGTTACAAGGGAAATTGAAAGGTATTGAAAGCCCACCAACCCAGAAGTTTCTCGTTACTGAAAAAGGCAAATCTCTCTTCTCCACACCCAACAAAATTGAGTCAGGCAAAATCTTTATTGATGATGCGTGGACGAACTGGCATCGCAGCGATGAAATTTTTGCGACCACCGAAGATAAAAAAGAGTTAGTTGTCGGGGCAAGGCGATATGGCAAGGGGGTGTATGTCATCACCAGCCTTCGCAACGATAGCCAGTATACAACTGCGATGAACAAAAAACTCATAGAGAATATTATGCACTATGTGGTCAACCAAATTAAGTAACGCAGATTTTGGGGTGTCTGATTTTCGCAGCTCTACGTAAACTTCGCGACAACCAGGGTGATGTCATCGTTCGTATTTTCGCCTTGCTGGTGTACTCGGAGATCCGACAAAATCTCATCTTTAATCTGTTCGGGAGACAGATGGCGTTTTTTGGAGATCAGGGATTTGAGACGCTCCAATCCATACATTTCCAAGTTCGGATTGAACGCTTCTGTGATACCATCTGAATAAAGGACAAGCAGATCGCCCGGATGCCACGCCACCTCTATACTGTGGTATTCCGAGGGCCCCGGGAAAAATGAAATACCGACCGGCAGGAATGCGGATTCTAATTCAAGAGGTTCCTCGGCTTCGCTGTTTCCCCTATTCGGTTCGGCACGATACAGGAGCATCTCCGGATGACCCGCATTGGTGTATTCCAAGCGATTGTCAGGATGGATAATCAGGTAACAGCAGGTTATATAGATAAAGGCTTGCGAG
>JAJECD010000114.1 GCA_022822215.1 Candidatus Poribacteria bacterium
GTCTACGATACATGGTGGCACGGCGGATTTCGGACAGTCCCGTATCGTCACAACATGGTAGGGATTTTGACGGAAGCCGCACGCGTGGAAATAGCGACCCCCATCTTCCAACCGCATCACACTTTAAGAGGATACCGACGCGGACTGGACGCCTACACACTCCGCACGAACTTTCCAGAACCGTGGCCCGGGGGGTGGTGGCGACTGCGAGACATTGTAGAATACGAGAAGGCGGCGGCACTGTCAATTCTTGATTTCGTTGCTGAGCATCGGGTGATGTTGAAGACGAACTTTTACAAGATGGGACTCAACGCGAGCGCAAAAGGAGAAAATGAACCGCCTCGGGCGTTTCTCATTCCAACCCAGCAGCGCGACATCCATACAACCCTGAAGATGTTAGATATTTTGCAACGTGGCGGTGTAGAGATTCATCAAGCAAACGCACCCTTTACGGCAGATGGTGTAGAATATCCGGCGGAAACTTTTGTTGTTTTAATGTCGCAACCGTTTCGGGCACACGCGAAGGACCTGCTTGAAGTCCAACGCTACCCGGAACGCCGCTCGTCGCCAGAATCGCCACCCGAACGTCCGTACGACATCGCTGGCTGGACCCTGCCTTTACAGATGGGGGTTAGAACAATCGCGGTTGTGCATCCCTTTGAGGCAGATTTGCGCCCAACGCCTGTGTTGGCACCAGTGGAAGGTCGCCTGGAGGGTGTCCCTGAACCGAAGGGGTATCTGTTCGAGAATCGAACGAACGCTGAAGCGATTGTCCTCAATCGTCTGTTCAATTCAAAATTAGCAGATAACAGTCCGAAGTACACCCTCTACCGAGCAGACCGGGAAATAAATAGCGGCGGCAAAACGTTTCCGCGCGGGAGTATCCTGGTTAGAACGGCAGCACCACCCCTCCAAGAAATGGAGGCGATGGCAACACTCGCGACAGCGTTCGGCATCCGTATTTACGCAGATGAATCTATTGATGAACAGACCTTCGATCGGTCGTTCTCAAAAATGACGGCACCGCGCTTGGGGCTTTACAAGCCGTGGACAGCGAACATGGATGAAGGATGGACACGCTGGGTTTTGGATACGCACGAATTCACCTACAATAGCCTCACGAATGCAGAAATTCAGGCAGGACATTTGATAGATCGCTACGATGCAATCATTCTGCCGGATTTCGGTGCTTCCGGAATTCTCAACGGACACGCAACCGGAAAATTACCGCCGGAATACGTCGGGGGTATCGGCACAGAGGGACTGGCGAATTTGCGAGCATTTGTGGAGGATGGCGGCACGCTGATCTGTCTGAATCGCGCAACAGAACTCCCGTTGGAATACTTTGGGCTCGGTGAAAAAGGTATCGTCAATGTGGTCAAAAAAGCCAATCAACCGAAAGAAGGCACTTTTTTCTGTCCGGGTTCACTCCTACGTGTCCGGATAGATACAAGGCATCCGATTGGGTATGGATTGGATCGAGATATGGCGATCTTCTTTAAATCGGGACCTGTTTTTGACGGCGTGCGTGGAGATGTGAAAGCCGTAGCAACGTACCCAGAATTCGACCCGTTGATGAGTGGATGGCTTGAAGGTGAGAAACGGATCCGGCAAAAAACCGCGCTACTGGAAGCGCCGCTTGGAGACGGCCGCGTGGTACTCTTTGGTTTCAAACCGCAGCATCGGGGACAGTCTCACGGGACTTTTAAGCTGCTTTTCAATGCGATCTATTATAGCAGTCGGTAAAAGTTGTTTTATGAATGGTTTTAGTGAATTTTGCTTGCCACAAGCGTGTTAAATAGATTAAAATTAACTTAATTAATATCAACCTCGTTGATTTCAGACAAACAGAGTGAGGAAGACAAAATGGCAGAAATACACCAGAATCGACCAAAACCCAAATTGCCATCTGCTCAACCTACATTATTAACAGCCGAAGACCTGTGGAAACAACCTGATGATGGCTATCGGTATGAATTGGTGAAAGGAGTCATACGTAGAATGCCACCCGCTGGATTTGAACACGGGATCCGATCAGCTAAAATCGGAAGACATCTCGACGCGCACGTTGAAAAGCACCAATTAGGTTATGTCTGTGGTGCCGAAACAGGATTTAAGATTGCCCAAAATCCAGATACCGTACGTGCGCCAGATGCAGCGTTTGTGCGTCAAGCCACGATTGATGAACGCGGTATTTCAAAGGGATACTGGGAAGGGACTCCCGATCTCGCCGTTGAGGTTATCTCTCCAGGCGATACCTACACTGAGGTCGCAGAAAAGGTGGACGAATGGTTAAATGCGGGGTGTGCGATGGTGTGGGTTATCAATCCGCGCCGAGAAACCGTAGAAGTGTACCGTTCCCCTGACGATATTGCCGTTTTGCGTGGAGATGACATCCTTGAGGGCGGCGATGTAATTGAAGGGTTCCAGTGTAAGGTTCAAGACCTATTTGTATGATAGATCTGCGAGTGCTGCACTATTATTTAACCAAAACCTTGGATAATGATATGGAAATTTTGAAAAATATCGGTTTGATTATTCTTACAGTGGTATGTATAATTTTGCTGATTAAATATATTTCTGACGCGCCTCCCAGTGAAGGGCATTGGTTAACAATCCCAAGTCTTTAGGCTTGGGTCCAACCCGCGTGTCTCGTTCCAAAGCGAAAATAAACTTGACTTTATCTATAAAATATGTTATACTATATTATACAAA
>JAJECD010000069.1 GCA_022822215.1 Candidatus Poribacteria bacterium
TTTGTAGTATTTCTCTTGGGACTTGGTATAGTCGTACGGAGAGCCGTAAAGGAGTGAAAGGCTTCGCTCACGTAACATATACTTATTGGTGATGCCTGAAGTCGCCTTGGTGGAATTAATCAGAATCTATAATTGAGGGACTTCTCTGAAAAAAATGAGCCAAGCACACTTAGCGTATGAAAACAGAGTTAATTTGGGGAGCTATTATACGCCCGCTGAAATTGTAGATGTAGCATGGGAGATCATCGCGCCTCATGTCGGTTCACAAACAACTGTCATTGATACCGCGTGCGGATACGGGGATTTTCTCAGAAATTGTAGGCAGGCTCTCACAATCGGAGCTGATATTGACGAAACCGCAATTGATGTTGCAAAAAAGAACAACGATAAGGTTCGGTTTTTTCAAACCAACGCTTTATGCGACGTATCAAGGACAAAATTCGGTATTCCTGAACAGTCCCACTTGATAGTCGTTGGGAATCCGCCCTATAACGATAGAACATCTCTTATCCGACACAGTATCAAGAAGGTCAATTTTGATATTGATGCAGATATAGCGAGCCGAGACTTAGGAATATCATTTCTCCGTTCCTATAATAAACTCGAAGCAGACCTTATTTGTGTCTTGCATCCACTCTCTTATTTAATTAAGCCTACCAATTTTAGACTGCTGAAGGAATTCACCGAAAATTACAGATTAATAGACGGTCTATTGGTGAGTAGCGGCGAATTTCCTGAATCAGCGAAACACACGCCTTTCCCAATTGTCCTCGCGCTTTACCAGAGAAACGCGCAAGGAATGGCGTACAGTTTTATCCGTTCTTTTCGTTTTCGTGTAGCAGGTAAAAATGATTTTTGTCTTGATGATTTTGATTATATTGCTGGTTACATTGATAAATATCCAAAGAAGAAGCATCGACCGAGATATGATGATTCTCTGTTTTTTTGGACAATGCGAGACATCAACGCACTCAAGAGAAACCGCACTTTCGTTGAAAGTTATAGCGCGAATACAATTGTTCTTGACAAACGAAAACTGGATTATTACGCCTATGTGGATGTGTTCAAAAGAAATCTGCATAGACTTCCCTTTTATTTCGGGAATTGTGATGTGCTTATAGATAATGAATTATTCAGAGAATATAAACCCGCTTTTATCAGCGATACCGTTAGACATCACCCTTTCCTGAAAATGCATTTTCAGATAAAACCGATAGAGAAGCAACAGGTAACGTCTGAATTAGATACGTATTTCAAATTGTTGTTAGGTGAACATCAGATTTGATTAGGCACAAATCTTGGAGGATTTAAATTATGGCAACGCCTCGACTCTCAGTTTCAACGTGGAGCTTGCATCGACAACTCGGAAAACCCGGATTCACCGGACCCGCACACGATATGCAGATTCCTATCGAAACCCACAACAAGGGACCGATTCCGCTTCTCGAACTCCCCGCACGGATCGCTGAATTCGGCATCCAAACCTTAGAGATTTGTCACTTCCATCTGCCATCTGTTGAGCAGTCTTACCTCTCCGAACTCCGCGCCGCACTCGCAGATGCCGAGGTAGAACTCTTCTCGCTCCTGATTGACGATGGCGACATTACCCATGCATCGGAGGCGGAACGTGATATTGCGTGGATTGAAAAATGGATTGACATTGCGGGTGAACTCGGTGCAAGATGTGCACGCGTCATCGGTGGTAAAGCCGATCCATCTGCTGAAACCGTGGCACAGAGTCGTGATGTTCTCGCTCAGCTCGCCGAACGCGCCGATACCGCAGGCATCCGCTTGATGAGCGAAAACTGGTTCTCCATCTTCTCGACGCCTGAAAACGTCAACACCATTTTAGGTGGATTAGACGGTAAAGTCGGACTCTGTCTCGACTTCGGCAATTGGCGTGGCGATACAAAATACGAAGACCTCGCTGCGATTGCCGCGTCAGCAGAAGCGTGTCACACCAAAGCACATTTCGCAGCACCGCGCGAAATGGACACAGAAGACTATGTGCAATGCCTTGATCTCGCGCAAGCGGCAGGTTTTGCCGGACCGCATACCCTCATCTACGACGGACCTGGCGACGACGAATGGGAAGGCTTAGCACTGGAGCGAGAGGTCGTCAACCCATACCTCAACTAAGGACAGTAGTAGGCACACTCCGTTGTGCCGTAAACACTGGTAAAATATGTTCTCACTCTCACAAACACAAAACAGTCTAACCGTCGCTTGGGAGGGACAACACGTCCTCGGTTACCATTTCCCCGAAGATGGTAACCGTCCCTTTTGCCATCCCCTAAACCTACCCGGTGCGCCACCGCTTACAATGAACGAACCCGGCGATCACGTGCATCACCAAGGGCTATGGGTCGCGTGGAAAAAGGTCAACGAAGTCAATTTTTGGGAACAACCCGGACCCGGTAGCGATCCGACAGGCTTCGGCAAAATCGTCCATCAACGGATTGTCGCACAAAGTGCGGATGCCGACAGCGCAAGTCTAACAGCAGAGAACGCTTGGATAGATTGGCAAGGCACAACGCATCTCACGGAGCAACGAGAGATAACCGTCCACCCACCCACAGCAGATGCCATGAAAATTTCTGTGTCAGTGACGCTTCAACCGAACGAACGTGAAGTCGTCTTAGACTTACGGCGCGGCGAACCCGGGGCAGACGGTAGATTCTACAGCGGTATGGCAATCCGATTCGACAATATCATCACACCCGGCAAATTGTTGGATGCCGATGGACGCACCGAACCGAGGGACATCTTCGGTCAGCAGAGCCGTTGGTGCAGTTTCACCTCACAACACCCCACAGACAACGAAACCTACGGCGTTGCGATCGTTGATCATCCCGATAACCCTCGCTATCCGACAACGTGGTGGGTACGTAACCGCGAGAACTACTGTTTAATCCACCCGTCTCCTGTTTATTATGAACCGTTCCGGCTTGCTCCGGACGAAACATTGAAACTGCAGTATAGTGTCGTCCTCTATCGCGGTCAACCCGACACGAGGTTATTTGCGTAAGTCCTAACCTATTAGGTTATGCCACTACGTTTTAGTTCAAAATTGCGATGCGAGGTACGCCAAGCATCCGACAGCAGCCCCCGCGATGCCACAACCGATTAGAGATGTGGTTCTGCGGATCTGCTGTGCCTCTTCTCGGTATGCCAGGGCATAGGCGTTGACATACGCCGGTGATTTGCCTGCCAACTGTTCCACGGGTACCCTCGGCGTAACAACGTGGGCGTATAACACTGTAAAGACATTACAGGAGATACCCGCGAAGAACCACGTCAGCGCATTAACATCTGCTCTAGCATCTCGTCTTGCCTCTTCCGCGGCAGCTTGCATCTGAGAAATTTCGTACTCATCTATCTGTTGGCTGGAGACACAGGGCGTTACACTGAAAACAATAAGCACTAAAAAGGCGATTAACTTGAATTGCATAATCTCTCACTTTTGTTCGTTATTTTTTCTAAATGTGGTATGCATAAAGTATAACAGGACATCCGAAAAATTTCAAAAGAAATCGGAAATTACATAAGGTAAACCGAGACGTTATGGCAAATAGCGAAAACACCATCACCAGCGTATTTGTAAACGTTCTACGCAACATGCGGGCTGCATGGAGTGTCAGTGAACAGATTACAAAACCGTTCCTTGATGCCTCACAAAAGCCCGATGTAATTGTCACCGAAGCCGGACGAAATCCTGTTGTCATTGAGGTGAAAATTGATGGAGACACGCCAAACTTTAGTGGTAAGTTACAGGCAGAAACACATTTCGGAATGCTCCTTGATCCAAGTGTCTTTACCGGCCTCACCTACAATATGATCGAGAATGTTATACGCATCCGCATGCCTGTTCGATTCAGAGCGATGCCGCAAGATCAGATTGAGTTGGAGATGCACAGGGCGGAGGACATCGCTTACATACTTCTCAATAAACCGGAACCAGAAAGCGAACCACCCCCGGATCCCGTCCTATTTATTGCTGAAGCGGAATCTGATACCGAGACAGAACCCGAATCTTTCCCGAAAAGCGGTTGGTTAACAGGGAGCGTTGCCGACATCGCAACGGCTATCCGCGTCAGGGCAACCCCTATTTCCAAAATAGATGCTGCTGCCGATTTATTGGAAAAACGGATAGAAACCGCTGCACAGCAACTTGAGGCAGCAATTCAAGAACGTCCTGGCATCGGAGCAGAAATTGAAGCGATTCTCTTCCAAAAGGCAGGTGTTCAGACCTCGCGGATGGCGATGCTCATCGTCACCAATGCCTTTGTATTCCAGAGTGTTCTCGCCGGTAAACCTGAAATGGGAAGCGTTATGTCTCTCAAGCGGATGCTGTCCGACAATGCCAAACGTCTCCGCTACGAGCAGGTCATAGCCGGTTGGGACATCATTCTTAAGGTAAACTACCGCCCGATTTTCCATGTTGCTAAACGGATCATAGAGGCAATTGCAACTGACGACGAACTTGTTGATAGAATACTGGCAACCCTCTGCGATACTGCGAAGGAACTGGTTGATCAGCGGCTCACACAGATTCATGAACTCGCTGGAACCGTTTTTCAACGTCTGATTGTTGACAGAAAGTATGTCAAGGCAAACTATACGCGCCCTGAATCTGTTGCATTGCTCTCTGCCTTAGTACTTCCCAAAACACAAGAGAGTGTAAGTGAATTGAAGGTGGCAGATTTCGCATGCGGAACGGGTTCACTTCTTAACGGGGCGTATCAACGTATCCTTGAACTACACGAACACGCTGGCGGTAAAGGAAGTTTCATTCACACACGGATGATAGAAGAAAACATCGTTGGATGTGACGTTATGCCAAACGCCAGTCATCTCACTGCCGCTCTCCTGACAAGCATTTACCCCGACTTGAAAATCGGTGATACCCGAATTCATACGATGCCTTACGGCAGACAGAGAGATGGGAGTTATGCGCTCGGTGCACTGGATCTGGTCGATGTTCCTGAAAAGACGCTGCCACTGCCGATGATGGGCGTTGAAGTTCAACAGGTCGGTGGAGCAGACGACACAACCGTGATTACAGAGCATGAATTCCGCCATAACGAGTTTGATATTGTTGTCCTAAATCCGCCTTTTACAAGACCAGACTCCGACGCAAGCAGTGGTACACCTAAAGCCGTATTTAAAGGAAGCAGCAGGGATAAAGCGGAAGAACAGGAGATGCGGCGTGCACGCAGAGAAAAAGACTGGCGAGTCGGAGATGGAAACGCGGGACTCCCGTCCGATTTTGTTGATCTTGCCGACAAGATGCTCAAAGCAAATGGGAACAGTAGAATGGGGTTTATCTTACCCGCAACCTGCCTTACGACCTCGGACTGGCGGAAAGTCAGGAATATGTGGGCAACCGAATATCATGATGTGGTTGTGATTACCATAGCGGATGCCAAAGGAGAAAGCTGCGCCTTCTCTGCTGACACGAGTATGGCAGAGTGTATGGTGGTGGCAACTAAAGGAAAGAAAACTGATAACACAGGCAGAGGCACGTTTATATCCCTGAACCACCGGCCTCGAAGTGTGCTGGAAGCACTTGAGATAGCCAATACTACCTATAGACTTGACAGCGTCCGACGATTAGAGGATACACCGAGCGGCGGCGACCGGCTCAAGGTTGGCGATGAAATCCTTGGCCACGTACTCAACTGTCCACTACGGATAGACAGAGCATGGGAGGCTGTCCGTATCAAGGAGATGGCGTTAATCCAATCTTCCCATCGTTTGGCAAGCGGTGAAATGTGGCTACCAACGCAGGTATCACCTGTAGAAGTCTCTATTTGTCTGGTTAGTGATATTGCCAAGGTTGGAGCAAGTCATCGGGATATTCATGAAAAGGGTGAGCGCGGGGCGTTTGACGTGGAAAAAGGCTTCACAGATACTGATCTCCATCCGGGTTTATGGAATGTTAGCTCTGTTATACAACGGGCAATGGTGGTTGAACCTGATTGTCATCTTATTACGCGGCCCAACCGCCACGAAAAGGCACAAAAAATCCTTGCGCGCAGTGGGCGCGTACATTTTAATGTAGATATGCGGTACAATTCCAATTCTCTCGGAGTTCTCTTCACAAAAAAATCTGCTGTTGGAATTAGTTCGTTGCCCAACGTTGTTTTACGAAAGTCGATTTACGATTATGTCTGGACGCTCTGGGGCAATTCAACTTTAGGAATTCTGTTACAATGGGCACACAGTGGGAAACAACAACCCGGTAGAGGTAGAGGTTCAAGAACTGCCTTACTCCAGATGCCCACATTGGATGTACGCTGTTTGTCAAATGAAGCATTAGCGAACGCAGAACGTATTTTTCACGATTTGAAACATCAGCGGATGTTACCCTTCAACGAGGCAGATCACGATCCAGTCCGTCACGAACTCGATCGTCTGTTGCTAACAGAGGTACTGAACATAACATCTGACGATGCCCACAATGCCGTGCATCGCCTCCGCGAGTTATTATGTGCCGAACCGAGTATCCACGGCGGCAAGAAATCCCGATGCAACCTTAAAAAAGAATGGGAAAAACTTAAGAAAGGCAAATAAAACGGATGCGAGACAATGTGTTTATAGAATCGGAAACGCCGCTCTGGATCCCCAGCGGGGTGATATGTATATCGCGAGTCGTCCAAAGTTCAGTATAAGAGCAATATGTATAGAAATTATACATATCATCCGTGAAATGTATATAAATTGCGAAAAATTATACATATCGGTTATAATATGTATAGAAATTATACATGTCATCCGTGATATGTATATAAATTGCGAAAAATTATACATATACAGTTTTGAAGGGGTAGCACGTGACGAAACAGTCTGAGTTCGATCGGAATATCCCATGGAACGAAATTTCTTTACTGCCACCTGCAGGAGAAATTGAGTCGCATGACATACTTAAAGCATGCATCTCCGCTATGGCTGCACTTGCAAGGGCAAACGCATTGGTAAAGACGCTACCGAATGAAACGGTTTTGGTCCACACATTACCTCTTCAGGAAGCACGTAGAAGTTCGGAAATCGAAAACATTGTCACCACAAATGATGAGTTGTATCGAGCTATGACCTCTGATCGCATTCAAACCTCCGCTCATACCAAAGAGGTATTGCGATATCGCGAGGCTTTATGGATAGGGATGGATAGCATGCGCGCCCGTCCGATTATCAATACGCCACTCCTTGAGCAGATTTGCTCACGCATTCGTGACATCCAGACGAGTGTTCGTACGCATGAGGTGAAGATTCAAAACCCAACCACAAAGCACATTGTTTACACGCCTCCTATTGGATATGAAAATATCGTTAGGTTATTAACCAATCTTGAGCACTTCATCAACGAGGACAATGGGTTGGAACCGCTTGTCAAAATGGCTATCATGCATTACCAATTTGAAGCAATACACCCGTTTCCTGATGGCAATGGACGAACAGGGCGCATACTCAACATTCTCTACCTCATACATCGCAAGCTGCTTGATGTTCCGATACTTTACCTGAGCCGCTATTTTATTCAGAATAGGTCTGATTATTACCGTTGTTTACGGGAGGTTACCGAAGATGGAAATTGGGAACAATGGATACTCTATGTGTTAACAGCAGTAGAACAGACATCGCGAGAAACCGCACACACGATAGAAGCTATCAATATACTCATTGAAAACGTAATTACACAAGCAGAAAATAAAACGAAAGCTATTGAGCGGGAAGGTTTTGTAGATTTACTCTTCAAGTGGCCTTATTGCAAGATTACCATTGTCGAAAGAGAACTGCAGTGTAGTCGGATTACTGCGACAAAATACCTGAACGAAATAACAGACCTTGGATTGCTTGAACGCCAGAAGGTCGGGCGAGAATATTATTATATTAATAAAAATCTTATAGCATTACTCTCAAGTGTATAGGCGGAAAACTTGTTACAAAAGACCAAAACCTTTCCTACAGATAGACTTGACTCAAGGCGAGACTTCCTCGCCAAAATTGGCAAAGGTGCATTACTCGCCAGTTTAGGCGTCTTCGGCGCAGGCTGCGAAGCCGTCGACCAAGGTCTCTTAGGCAGGGGACTCATGCCCATTGCCCTGTTAGATGCCCAAGAAGCCGGACTCCCAAAATCGGACATGCTCGTCCATTCCGAAAACCCTTTTAACGGCGAATTTGCCCCACACCTCCTCAACGACGACGTTACCCCCACTGCGCGGCATTTCGTCCGTAATAACAGCGGAGTGCCAGAACGAGCGGTAAAAAAGGATCTTCGTGGCTGGAAACTGGTCGTAGACGGTGAAGTCCATAAGGAGCTCGCACTGTCAATAGATGATCTGAAGCGTTTTCCGCAGGTCACTATGGAAATCGTATTAGAATGCGCCGGGAATGGGAGAAGTCTGTTTGCACCACAGGTTAGCGGGACTCCGTGGCAACGGGGTGCTGTCGCTTGTAGTGAATGGACAGGTGTCCGCTTACGCGATGTCTTGCAAGCCGCAGGTGTGAAACCGAATGCCGTCTATACTGGAAACTACGGGGAAGATGTACCTACTGACGGCAGCGAACCCTTTTCACGAGGCATCCCGATTGAAAAAGCGATGGACGAACACACACTCATCGCACTTAAAATGAATGGAGAGGTGCTGCCCGCAGCGCATGGGTTCCCAGCGAGGTTAATCGTTCCCGGATGGATCGGCAGTGCCATGCAAAAATGGCTCAACCGTATTTGGGTAAGGAATACGGTTCACGATTCCGAGAAAATGAGTGGATATGCCTATCGCGTTCCGGCTTACCCAATAGCCCCCGGCGATCAACCGCCGGTTGAGGATATGCGAATTGCAACCGCATGGCAAGTTAAGTCGCTCATTACCCGTCCCGAACCACATCTTGAACGTAGTGAAGGGATGCCACTAAAGGTCCGAGGGCATGCATGGGCAGGAGAGAATCAGATCGAGAAAGTACTTGTTTCCACAGACTTCGGTATCCAGTGGCAAGAGACGCAGTTGATTCCGCCATCAAACAGATACGCCTGGTACCATTGGGAGACCGAACTTACTTTTGCAAACAGAGGCTACTATGAAATATGGGCACGTGCGTCCAACGATACAGGTGCCGCACAACCCTTTACACAACCGTGGAACCCAAAAGGCTACCTCGGAAATGTTATTCACAGGGTACCTATCTCAGTAGTTGCTTAACCCATTTTCCCCAAAGCCGGTAGGTGCGGTTTCTAACCGCACCGATTACCACTTAATATTACCTGACTATTTTTTATCTGGATAACAGAGAGGATTTAAGAATGAAACTCGGTGTTATGTCCGACAGCCACGACAATATTCCAAACGTCAAACGTGCTGTCGCATTGTTCAACAAAATGGGTGTAGATCTTGTCGTCCACGCTGGTGATTTTATCGCACCATTTGCGATTGATCCATTAGCAGATTTAAACTGCCCCGTCGTCGGTGTTTTTGGAAACAATGACGGCGAACGCGTTGTCGTTGCAAAACGGTTTGAAACCATCGGCGGCGAGGTACACCCCAACCTTGCTGATGTCTCCCTCGGGGACAAAAAGATTGCCGTCATGCACTATCCTGAACTCGCCATCCCGATTGCTAAAAGTGGAGATTACGATATTGTGGTCTACGGGCACACCCATCAGATAGATATCCAGAAGGGTCAATCTCTACTACTCAATCCCGGTGAAACAGGCGGGTGGACGACAGGGAAGGCGACCGTTGCCGTTGTGGATCTCGCGACGCTTGCGGCGACAATTCATGAGTTGCATTAATCGTCAGCAATGCCGGTAGTAATCTCGACCAGTTCCCCTTCTGTCACGATTCTTTCAACGTAGAGTGTGAACGTGTACGTCTCGTGATTCTTATACTTTTCAAGGTTTGAAGGAAAGAAACCGCCGCCCGCAACGTCATCTACAATCCAAAAGGTCACATTCCTATTATCTGTGGTCAGCATCATGGTCCCCGAATAGGTCTTTACCAATTCCGGGTCCACATCCGCTTGAACCCCCAGCATCTCATTGAGTCTATCAAGTAAGACAGTCGCTTGAAGGCGCACAGTTTTCCCGGCATACCTTTGACCACCCGTCACGATCCCTTTGAGTGTTGTATCGATGATTTCAATATCAGCCTTGACGGTGTGTTCGGGGACATCCGCCCAAATAATGAAGAAAGGGTTTCCATGTATGCTTATGTCTTCAGAAATGTCTTTGATGAAAAGTGTGAAGGTGTAAGTTGTATGACCCCGAATGTGTGCCAGATCGCTCTCCATGTAGTTCAAATAGTAGTGATTGAGCGCAGACGTA
>JAJECD010000280.1 GCA_022822215.1 Candidatus Poribacteria bacterium
TTTGGACAAGGCTTTCTCGAAAGGGTTGCCAGTGTTAACGAAAGAACACGCCGTTCCCGATTAAAGAAAATCGAATCAGCACTTAAAATTGCAGTGCCACAATTTAAGCAATTGGAATTTCTTCGTGATGAGAACACTGGGCGTCCGCATTTACGGGCACTTTATTCCCATTGGCGCGCCAATGGAGGTTGGCAACAAGAAGACCAGTTTTCTGATGGAACACTCCGATTACTCGGGCTTTTGTGGTCCCTCCTTGAAAATGATTCAGTTCTCCTTTTGGAAGAGCCTGAACTTTCATTAAACGCTGGAATTGTATCACAACTTGCTCCATTGATATCCAGGATGCAAAGAAGTAGGAGATGTCAAGTATTAGTTAACACGCACAGTGACGCTCTTCTTAAGGAACCAGGCATTGACGGTAAGGAAGTGCTTTTACTTCTACCCTCCAAAGAAGGAACAAGTGTTAAACCTTCCTCTGATTTTGATGAAGTATCTACACTCCTTGAAAACGGATTTACAATCGGCGAAGTTGTTCTCTCACGAACTCGCCCCGAAAATGCTCAACAGTTGAGCTTATTAGAATGAGATTAAATAGCGTGATCCTTGCAGTTGAAGATGAACTTAGCGAGGTAATTTCAACCAAGCTTTTAAAGAATTTTGGTGTGAAAATTACAACCGTAATCAGAGACAATGGAAATGCTTATCCTCGACAAAAAGCCCCCGAACTTAACAGAGCTGCCAAGGGAATAAATATTTTTCTCTTAACCGATTTAAATTCATCCAACCATTGTCCTATGGGACTCATTAACTCATGGATAAAAGGTCCGCTCAATCCAAGATTTCTGTTTCGAGTAGCAATTATGGAGGTTGAATCATGGCTTATGGCAGATCGGGACAGTTTCGCTAACTTTCTGTCAATACCAGTTAACCGCATACCCGCCAACACAGATGACATTTCTAATCCTAAAGAATTCCTTGTTTCACTTGCCCGAAATAGTAGAAAAAGAAAATTGCGAGACGAATTGGTTCCGAAACCGAGAGCAAGAATCCCAGTAGGCTATGGATATAACACCCGTTTGAGTGAATTTGTCCGAGAACATTGGAAGTTAGAACGCGCTGCCACCGTATCACCAAGCCTAAAACGCACTCTGGATCGACTTAATCAAGCAACAGAGACAGGTGCGAACCAATGAGCAAAAGATTTCGACGCTACATCGAAGATTTCATCTGCGGACATTGTGGTGCCTCCGTCACAGGAGACGGCTATACCAACCACTGCCCAGAATGCCTCTGGAGCCGACACGTCGATGTTCATCCCGGCGACCGCGCTGCATCCTGTCTCGGTATGATGAAGCCTGTTGGATTCACGATAAAACACGGCGATTACATCCTTACCCACCGCTGCACAACATGCGGCATGGAAAAAAAGAACAAAACCTCAAAAAAAGACAACTTCGAGGCTATCCTCACGCTACAAGGAGAACTCAATGTCTAAAATTGGCGCAGCTGGCAAGCCAAAACTTGCTATTCGGAAGCCTTTTCGGCAGCACGCTTTGCCTCAACAGCAAGCTCGGTCACACGCTGGATTAAGCGTCTGGTTTCATCAATCTGTTCAAGAAGATGCTTATTTGTCCACGAAACCGAAGCAAGACAGCGTAATTCACCTGGATCGTTCAGTGTCTCCGCACCGAGTGCGATCTGAAGTCCGCTTGCGGGGATATATTGCATACCGGCGTTGACATCAGCACCATCAAATTCCAAGCTCATCGTAATATCACCGCGTGCAAAAGCGGGTTGGAATTCCTTGCTCAGACCGACAAACAGACCGAAAGGGCCTTCTCCAAACTGAAAGCGATTTGCGCCAACACCGATATGACCGGAAAATTGGTGGATCCGCGGCAGGTTGAACGTTTTACTGACAGCCAGAAACGGCGAGGGACTCGCGCTGTTCACTGAGTCCGTGGTGAGAATTCCATCACCGAGATATTCAATACCGATGGCGACACTCGGTACTGCCCCAACATCTCGCTCTTTTAAGAGTTGCACCTTCAAACTCGCAGCCTGCTCAGTGGAAAGCTCGCCCCGCTGCTCGCCCCACCTATTCTTGCCCCAGTTATCCTCGTTCCACACGTACCCCAACCCTACTTCAACCCTATCGAATAATCCGAAGTTAAGGCGGAGGCGGGTTGTCGCTACGAGAACTTCTCCGCAATCATCAAGCGAGGAGCACCGCAGATCTAATCGGGCAGCAACAGAGGGACCTATTGCGAATACGCCGTGTTCCAGCACCGCCCCCGTCGGGATATCCACCAACCCACTATCCATAAACATCTCGCCATTTGCAGAACTGGACACCATTATAGATGCCAAAACGAGCAGCAAAAGCAAAACCGAGTGTCTACGCATTGCGTCTCTCCATATATCGGATGCCGGAAGGGGTCCCAACAATAATCTTGTCTGCGCGATTGACAAAAATCCCGTTTTCTACGACACCAGGAATGTTATTCAACTGCCATTCAACCTGATCTGGTGCGGGAATGCCGTCAAAATGACAGTCGAGTATATAGTTGCCGTTGTCGGTAATGAGGGGTTGGTCTCTATCGTGTGCAAGTGCGAGGCGGAGCGTTGAACTGCCACAAATCCGGTTAACCGCTGTTTGGGTCGCCTTCCAGCCGAACCGTACAATTTCTACCGGCAGTGGAAAGTTCGTCCCAAGGACGCGCGACACCTTGCTCTCATCGACAACAATCAATATTTTTTTAGACGCATTTGCGATAATCTTCTCTCTGACGAGTGCAGCACCACCCCCTTTGATGAGGTTAAGGTGTGGATCGACTTCATCAGCACCATCAATCGTCAAATCAACCGTAGGATGGGCAGCAAGTGTTGTGAGCGGGATTTGCTGTGCGACTGCGATTCTTTCGGTGCCATCGGATGTCGGAATACCGACGATATCAAGCCCTTCCCGGACCCTCTCACCGAGTTTCAGGAGTGCATAATAGACAGTAGACCCCGTCCCTAACCCGACAACCATACCAGATTTAACGCTCTCTGTCGCTTTTTCTGCAGCAATCTTTTTTTGATCTTCAGTGTTCATGATGCCTATAAGTGTACCAGAAAATCGCTGCAAAATCAAGTTTCTATATTCGCGGGTGGCTAATGGCTAATAGCGATTGGCAGTTTGACTTATTTCTCGGATTATGTTAAAATAACTGCCATGAGGAATAACATTCGCCACAGTAAACTGGTAGTCGGGCAATTAGTCGCCGAACCTGGCACTCGGATGGAAGGACACCTGAGAGTCGGAAGCATGCCAGACGGAACGGCGGTTCGACTACCGGTCATCCTAATCAACGGGAGGTACCCCGGCAAAACGCTCTACATCCAAGCAATTAGCGACGGAGACGAACTCAACGGCATCGCCGTTATTCACGAAGTTCTCCAGAGTATAGCACCCGAGCAGCTGCGCGGCAAGATTATCGCCGTGCCCCTTGTTAACGTCCACGCTTTCCACACCAAACAAGCACTCAGTCCTGTGGACAATCGGAAAATGAACCGCTGTTTTCCGGGTAGACGCGACGGCACCTCCAGCGAACGGATAGCCTATCACCTCTTTCGGCGTGCCATCCAGCAGGCAGATTACTGTCTCGATCTACATCAAGGCGGCGTACACCCGATGATTGATGAGGTACGTGTCCGCGTCGATGAAAAACATACCCTCCACGGTGCCTGTCTTGAACTTGCGCGTGTCTTCGGTATCGGGCATATTCTCAATCAGAAGGGTCCCAAAGGTCAACTCGCACAGGCTGCCCCGGAGATCGGCATTCCGACAATCGATCCAGAATTAGGGGGGACTCACGGCTGGGATGCGGCAAGCATCGAAAAAGGCGTTCGCGGTGTGCTTAATGTTTTGCAATACTACCACTTCATTGACGGAATACCGGAGGTACCCGAACGGCAAATTGTCGTTAAACAGTTCATCCCACTCCTAAGTAACGAAGGCGGATTCATCTATTACAAAGCGGAATTGTCCGACAAGGTAGCGGCGTATCAACCGATCGCTGACATCCGAGATGTATTCGGAAACGTGCGGGAGTCCATCCGATCACCCGTAGAAGGTATTTTTTGGGCGAAACCGGTCTATCCGATGGTAGCGAGTGGCGGTATCATTGGCAAAATTGGCACACCGATTGGGTATCTATAGTGGTCCGCGAACCGCGAACCGCAAATAGCGGACCGCGAATCACTAAGGAGTAAGCATGCAGGGTTTCAGGGGATTGAAGGATCAAATCGGACCGCAAATAACGAACAGCAAATTTATGAGGAGATACAGGATTGCACGAACAGAATCGCAAAGCCTTTATTGAAAAAATGGGACGTGGCGGGGTCGCAATCTTTGCGAGTCGATCCCCTGCAATATGGAATCACGACACCGAATATGTGTATCGTCCGGATCCGAATTTTTATTATCTTACAGGGTTTGAAGAACCCGAGTCGATTTGTGTCATCGCGCCCGATCATCCGAAGCACCAATACATCCTATTCGTCCGACCGAAAGACAAACAGGCAGAAATTTGGAATGGCAAGCGCGTTGGGGTTAAGGACGCATGTAAACGCTATGGTGCAGATAAAGCCTATCCCATAGAAAAATTCGGTGAGAAAATCGGAAAGTACTTAGAGGGAGCCGAAAGGCTTTACTACACACTCGATTCCAACCCAGACATCGACGGCGAAATCCTCTCGCTCTTTACGGGGTCTGTTAAGTCGCGCATTCGTTCCGGTAAAGGACTTGATACCTTAGTCGATCCAAGCCCTATCCTCAGCGAACTGCGGTTAATCAAAAATGAGACGGAACTGGCGCGTATCCAGATGGCAACGGACATTACAGTGGCTGGTCACGTTGCCGCAATGAAGGCGGTTCAACCCGGTATGTATGAATACGACTTGGAAGCACTCGTTGAATCTACGTTCCGTATGAACGGGGCAAGCGGTCCCGCCTTCCCGACAATTGTTGCGAGTGGGGGTAACGCCACGACACTCCACTACACAACGAATGACTGTCGGATTGAAGACGACACACTCGTTCTCATTGACGCAGGTGCGGAATACGGTCGGTATTCTGGCGATGTGACCCGTACCTTCCCCGCAAACGGCACCTTTACTGAGGCGCAGAGAGACATCTATCAACTCGTCCTTGATGCGCACTACGCCATTATTGATTCTATCCGTCCGGGTGTCCCTATTAACGAACCGCACGAGAAATCGATCGAGTTGCTAACAGAAGCGATGCTGAGTCTCGGTCTTCTTAAGGGGAAACCAAAGAAATTAATAAAGAAAGAGAAATATCGGCAGTTTTATATGTATAGGATCGGACACATGCTCGGCTTAGACGTACACGATGTCAATTGTGTCCACGACGCAAAAGGCGAGTTCAAAACCTTCCAACCCGGAATGGTAATAACAATCGAACCGGGTCTCTACGTCGCCGAGGGGACAAAAAACGTCCCATCAGCGTATCTCGGCATCGGTGTCCGCATAGAGGACGATATTCTTGTCACTGAAACGGGGACTGAAGTGCTAACGGATGGCGTTCCGAAAGAGATTGATGAAGTTGAGGCCCTGGTGCGTGGGTGAGTATTATGTCCAACGGTTTTCATGCCGATGCGAATCTGGTAAGACTTGTTGCCGAGGCACATCGACTTCAACACGCCTATCTATTTAATCCAATCTTTGCGACAGAAACATCGCTCATCGACCCGTTGCCACATCAATTCATCGCCGTCTATGATCATCTACTCAAACACGTCCCGTTGCGCTTCCTATTGGCTGACGATGCGGGTGCTGGCAAAACCATTATGACAGGACTCTATATCCAAGAGGCACTACTTCGTCGGCAAGTGGAGCGGATATTGATTGTACCACCAGCAGGACTGATTGGCAACTGGGAGCGCGAACTACACGTCTGTTTTCGACTCCAATTCCGTATCCTGTCCAGTGCTGACGCTGCAGATACTAATCCCTTCGCCAACCCAGAAAATGGCTTAGCTATTGTCAGCCTTGATACATTACGGCAAGAGCGGATGCAAAACTGTCTTTTTGAAGCACCGCCCTATGACCTCATCGTTTTTGACGAGGCACATAAACTCTCGGCACGGTACGAGTGGGATGGAACAGTTCACAAATCGAAACGGTACGAACTTGCCGAAAAAATTGCTGCGCAGCAAAAAAATCTTTTACTCCTCACGGCAACACCCCACATGGGGAAAGATGATGCCTACTACTTCCTCTGGCGACTGCTGCTGCCTGAACATCTCGCTGCACAAAAGGCGTTTGAACGGTTCCCTGAAAATGAGAAGTCAAAACATCTACTCCGCCGCATGAAAGAGGAGATGGTCACTTTTGATGGAGAACCCATCTATCCTCCACGACTGAGTCGGACTATCGCCTACCCACTCAAGCAAGGACCAGTAAGCGAACAATCACTATACGATGCCGTTACAGAATATTGCGAGAAATATTTCGATCTCGCCGGTCAATACAATCGAAGCGCGGCAAAGATAGCGATGATGGTTTTACAAAGACGGCTTGCCAGTTCAACTTTTGCAATGCTACAAAGTCTCATCAGGCGATCGGAAAAACTCCAAATTACCCTTCGTAACCTCAAAAATGGAAGATTGTCAACAGAAGAACTGGAAAAAGCACAAGCGAAACTTTCGGATGTCGATATCAGGGAAGAAAAGACAGGTGATGAAGAAGAAACTATTGATGGCAAGGAAGAGGCGGAACAAGCCGACGAGGAACTTGGAAGTGCAACCGCTTCTCGGTCAGTCGCCGAACTTGAAACCGAAATATCTCACGTTCAAAATCTCGCTGAGCTGGCAAGGAAAGTTTACAACCTGAAATCTGAAAGCAAATTTGAGAAACTATGGGAGGCATTACAAGGCTATCAAGACATAAAAGTTCTGATTTTCACGGAGCATCGCGACACGATGAGCTTTATCATCGAACGCTTAGAAGCGTTGGGCTTTACCGGAAAAATTGCCCAAATCCATGGGGGTATGAGATATAGCGAACGTGAAAAACAGGTCGAATTTTTTCGCGACCCGAACGGGGCACAATATCTCGTTGCAACCGACGCTGCTGGGGAAGGTATCAACCTCCAATTTTGTTGGCTTATGGTCAATTACGATATTCCATGGAATCCCGCCCGACTTGAACAACGGATGGGACGCATTCACCGATATAAACAGACACAGACGGTGGTTTTGTTAAATCTTGTTGCCGAAGCCACGCGTGAAGGACGTGTGTTGAAAGTGCTATTGGAGAAAATGCAAAGGATGCGTGACGAATTGAATGACGATAAGGTGTTCGATGTCATCGGACAACAATTCAGCCAGATCTCTTTGAAGGAACTTATCACGAAAGCCATCACCGAAAATCAAGCCGAGGTCTCAATCCAGGCTCTCAACACACGATACACACTGGAAAATGTAAAAAAGCAGATTGAAGGACAGCAGAAATCAGTCGCCGGCAGCGAAGTTAAACGGTTGCTGAGCAACGTCCAGAAGGAGCGAGAATCCGCCGAAACGCTTCGCATGTTACCCGCTTATGTCCGAAGTTTCTTTGAGGACGCAGCACCCCTGCTCGGCTATCGGATTGGCGGGGACATTGAGACGACTTTTAAACTATCCCATTGTCCTGAGTCTGTGCAAAAGGTAATCAAGGAATATCCGCAGCATCTTCAGAATCGCTTAACGTTCTCACGCGAATTTGCTCTGCCCCCTGGATCTGAGAAACCAGAGGCAATTTTCCTGCACCCCGGTGAACCCATTTTTGACGCAATCCGTACTCGCTTTTTGGAAAAATTCAACACTGAAGGTGAGCAGGGCGCAGTCTATTTCGATCCACAAGCAGATGAACCCTATCTGTTCTATTTAGCAAGAATCCCTGTGGTACGACAAACCGATGGCGAACCTCACGTACTTGACGAAATGCTTGTCGGAATCAAATGCTTTGCTGATGGACGGTGTGAGGAGACACCGGCACATCTCTTGTTGACGTTAAGACCACGAATGGCAAGACAGAACATACCTATAACTTTGTCCACTGAATGGATGAACCTTGCTAACGACGCACAATCTGTTAAAAATTTCGTCTGTGAAAACTTCGGAAGTCCGAAACTTTTTAAAATTCGCAATGAACTTGAGTCCGAGTTGGAGAATAAGAAAGGACAGATTCAAATTTCATTTAACTTGAGAACAGGCGAACTTCTCAAGCAGAGACTTGAACTCAAAAAGGCTGTCGCCAAAGGCATCCCTGCGGCACAAACAAAACTGAACAACTGCAACCAAGAACTCAAAGCACTTCCTAAAAAGCGCGAGGCAGCCGAAGCCAATCTCATCAAAGAAATTAAAAATACACAATTAGGTCCCGTATCTATCTATGTCCGCGCCTTTGTCACACCCTCCCAAATTGAGGAAATTCCGACAAGAACACTACGAGATGCCGAGGCTATCGCGATTAAAACTGCTATAGCGTATGAAAGGAAGCGCGATCTTAAAATCAAAGTCAAGGATGTCTCTAATCCAAGCCTCAAAAAAGGATTTGACCTGAAATCCAGCCACCCAAGCGGCGAGGTGCGTTACATTGAAGTTAAAGGAAGGACAGGAATTACAAGTGTCGAATTAACAGCGAATGAATGGCGACAAGCTGCTAATCATCGTGACCGTTACTGGCTCTATGTCGTCTATCATTGTGATACTGCTGAACCAAGGTTATACCGATGTCAAGATCCATTTGGGAACCTAATTGCAAAAGCGACAGGAAGCTTTCGGATTAACGCCAGTGACATTCTGACAAAATCCGAGTCAGGAGACCTCTCTTTGCTTACCGATAACTGAACACTCCAAATCAAAATAGCATATTCTCTTCACTGTAGGAGCGAGTTGTGCTCGCGATGTTTTTGTCTTTTCTGTAGTAGGAGCGAGCTGCGCTCGCGACCTCTGGTATATTCTTGACTTATCTTGGAAATCCAGTATAATAGAGACAACTTAATGAGGGAGGACATCTGAGATGTTTCTCAAATCAATCCGTCTGAACAACGTCAAATGTTTTTCGGATGTTACCTTATCATTTGAAAACGAGGATGATACTATCCGCAAGTGGACATTACTTCTCGCTGAAAACGGCGGAGGCAAGAGTACACTTCTGAAAGCCATCGCCTTGGCGACTGGGGGTAGTGACGCGATAGCTGATCTCTTGACGGAACCTTCCGATTGGATTCGATACAAGACACAAGGTTGTGAAATCTCAGCCGTTTTAGTTACAACAGAAGGAAAAGAACACGAGCTCCGCTTACGGATTGAGCCTAAAGATACGCGAGCGGATGTCATCCTAAAGAACGAAAAGAGTCTCGGATGGCTTGATAACACGCTAAACCGGAACGATAGCGACTATTTTGTTCTCGGTTTTGGCGCGTCCCGACGGCTCAATACGGAAAATGGTCGGAGAACAAAGACATCGGGATTCACAAACAAAAGGGCACAACGCGTCGCCACTTTGTTCGATCCCGACGCAGCCACAACGTCTATTGATTCATGGGCAATGGATCTTGACTACCTTGAAAACCGGACTGGGTTGGAAACCGTTCAAAAGGTACTCAGCAATTTGCTACCGGAGATAAAGTTCCATAGTATTGATAAACGGAGTGGACACTTGTTGTTTGAAACAGCAGACGGAATTGTGCCGTTACACTGCCTTAGTGACGGATACCTCGCGATGGCGGCTTGGATGGGAGACCTATTGTTCAGAACTTTAGAAATCTTTGGTGACTTAAAAGAACAACCACTCACGACAAAGGGGCTCCTCCTTATTGATGAAGTTGATTTGCACCTTCATCCAAAGCGACAACGCGAACTGTTCTCGTTCCTCAAGAAATGGTTGCCGAATTTTCAATTCGTTGTGACAACGCACTCGCCTATGACAGCCCAACAAGCGGATGAGGGAGAACTCCACTGTTTGACGCGCGAAAGAGGGAAAATTCGCCTCTACCCGTTTTCCGGCACCCCGAACAAACTCCTCTTACACCAACTGGTGATGTCACCCGCCTTCGGATTAGATACAGATGAATCAAAAGCGATTGAGGATATGAAGAACCGATACCGCGCCCTCCGAGACAAAGCGGATCTGTCGTCTAAGGAGCAAGCGGAACTTGACGAACTAACCACTCGCCTCACTGATCTTCCTGCAGGTAGCGCGTCAAATATGAAACTTTCTGAAGAACATGCGCGGCTTTTGCAAAAAATAGAGAAAGAATTGCTGGAGGGCAGTGCGTGATACGCCTAACACGGACTCGCTCGGAAGCAGCTATACATCAAAACTTTCGAGGGGCGAAAAAGAGGGTATTTGAAGAGGAATTGTTACGCAATCAGAGACGTATCAGGCGAGGTGAGATTGCAAAACATACTTTCAACAGCAGTCGTTGGAAGCTCGCGAAAAATCAACTTCTTGCCGAGACAGGGGGCAAATGTGCCTACTGCGAAGCACCCATTTTAACTGTGGCTTTCGGAGATGTCGATCATTATCGCCCCAAAAGCAGCTATTGGTGGCTTGCATATTGCTACGACAATTATCTCGCAGCATGCCAACTTTGTAATCAGAAGTTCAAACGAAATGCTTTCCCTGTTCAAAATCGAAAAATGCGGGGTCCAGTAATTCGTCGAAACACAACGGATGCTTTTATAGCGTCTAAAGCCGGAACGATCACTCCTGATCCGCTAAATCAAGATGAAGTTAACGATTTCATTTACCAACATAAACAGGAACGTCCACTCTTGCTCAACCCTTATTTCGATGAGCCCGCTGAATATTTTGCATGGCGTGCCGATGAAGTGATAAGAGAAGTTGAAATTACGCCTAACTCTGAAAATTTCCAAATTGAAGTCATCGTTAACACTGAAAACGCTGAAGTTGAACCTATCGCTGCTGCATCCATTGCGTACTACGGCTTGAACCGCAAGGAACTCAGAGATCATAGATACACTTTCTACAAGCACTATAGGACATACAGACGGATGCTGGAAAACGAGCAGATCAGTCCAGAAACTCGGAATGACATCATAAACACCATAGAAAGAATGAAGGCACCAGGAGCAGAATTTGCGGGTATGATTCGCTACTTTGATGTGTATTTTTCTCTATAAGAAAGGAAAAAACCAAATTGCCACGTAGACTCATTGAGGAAGCCTTTCCATTACAAAAGGTCTCCGCAGACTCAAAACACGAAAAAAATCCGCTCCCTAGACATATCTCCTCACTTCACGTTTGGCCAGCACGTAGGCCACTTGCTGCATGCCGCGCAGTAACAATAGGGATATTGCTTCCAGATCCTGCGGATGCCTCCGAAAGGATAAAAGCAGAATACACACGCCTTTCCGGGTCACCCTTCCCGGAAAAACAGCGTAAGTATCTCTGCGAACTGATTGAATCCTTAACCCGATGGGGCGATGAAAATGGCAAAGGCAATTGGGCCGCGAAAGATCAGAAGGGACGATGGGTGAATAAACTCCGCATTGCTAGAGAACTCATCCTGATGGCTTATAATGGACACCCTCCAAAAGTCATGGATATGTTTGCAGGCGGCGGTGCAATTCCGCTTGAAGCGATACGCCTTGGTTGTGAAGTGATAGCAAATGACTATAACCCAGTGGCGTGGTTTATTCTCAAATGCACGCTCGAATACCCGCAACGTCTCGCCGGAAAAACAGCGAAACTCCCTAACCTTAACCTTGAGAAACCTCCCAATCTGACAAACGGAGATCTCGCCGATCAGGTCCGGTTATGGGGTCAATGGGTCTTGGAAAACGCTCGCAAAGAACTGGCGCAATATTATCCTGTGATTGATAACAAGCCGACAGTTGCCTATCTTTGGGCGCGCACCATTCCGTGTCAAGATCGAAAAGATTGCGGTGGAACGATCCCGTTACTCAAGACCTTGTGGGTTTGTAAAAAGGCGGAGAAAACCCTGAAAGATACTCCTGAAAATCGAAATCGTCCTGACTTCCTCCGCATCGAGAAAAAGAGGAAACAAACCAAAGTTATTATCAATGCAAAACGTGCACTCAAACTCTGTCCTGATCATAAGACAAAGTGGGTCCATTTTGAAATCTTCGCGCCGAAAAACACAGGCGACGTTGGTGAGCCTACAATGCAAGGTTCAACAGTAATCTGTCCATTTTGTGGCTCACAACAACCTAACGATTACATCAAGCGATGTGGACATGAAGGAAAACTCAAGGCACAGATGACGACAGTCGTTTATCAGGAAGAGTATGGTAAGGAGTACCGTCTACCTATACAAGTAGAGATAAATGCCCCTAAAATATCTGAGGAAGTGTTAAGAGTAACTGCCGATGAAATTCCGTATGGAATTCCCAGTGAACCCTTGCCAAGCAAAGAACGGCATCGGGCTGTGGGATCCCAATTGCCCGATTATGGTTTTAAAACATGGTCCGACTTGTTTACCCCCCGGCAGTTGTTAACTTTGATGACATTTGTAAAATGGACGCAAGCAGCACAAGTTAAGATGGAACAACTTGGTTATGCCCCAGAATGGTTGGAAGCAATTAACGGATATTTAGCTTGTGCCTTCAACAGAATGCTGGATTTTAACTCAACCCTAGTCGCTTGGGAGCCAAATGGTCAGCAAATAGGTCATACTTTTGTTCGATATGCCTTTCCAATGACTTGGGATTTCAGCGAAGGAGCGATTCCTAATGAAGTGCGAGGAGGTTATCAACTTTGTCTTGACAAAATCCTTTCTTCTCTGGAAACAATTCGTAAGATCCATACAGCAGAAACTCCAAATTGTATGATTTTGAGTCAATCAGCGACTGATGCAATCAATCAAAAAATTGATATTATCATCACCGATCCTCCATACTATGACGCGATCCCTTATGCCGATCTTTCTGATTTCTTTTTCGTATGGCTTCGACGCTCAACCGGTGATCGATTTCCTGATGTATTTGCTAATATACTGACCCCGAAAACGGAAGAGTTGGTTCAACAACATAAAACCGGTGAAAGAGGAAGAATGGGCAAAGAATTCTATGAAAAAGGCATGACAGAAAGCTTTCAAATCGCTTCTCAGACTTTATCAAACGATGGCAGAATAGTGATTGTATTTGCTCACAAGGATCCCGAGGCTTGGGAAACGCTCGTTAAGGCAATGATTGAATCTGGTTTAGTGGTTACAGCATCTTGGCCGATCGACACTGAACAAGGACGGAGAATGAGAGCACGAGGAAGTGCTGCACTTGCAACTTCGCTTTGGATGGTATGTCGAAAACGTCCAACAAACGCCAGAAAAGGATATTACCGTCCGGTCAAATCTGAGATGCAAAAACGGATTACTGAACGCCTCCGCTATTTTTGGGACGAAGGCATCCGAGGCCCCGACTTCGTCTGGTCGGCAATCGGACCCGCCTTGGAAAGCTACTCCAGTTACAAAGAAGTCAAACAACAAACGGGAAAACCCTTCACCGTAACCGAATTCCTCACAGAGGTGCGGCGGATGGTCACAGACTTCGCATTGGGCCAAGTGCTGCACGGTGCAAGTACGGAAGCGTTAGACGAATGGACCCGCTATTACTTGATGCACAAGGATTACTTCGGGACGGAGAATGCGCCAGTAGGCGAGTGCGTTCTTTTAGCACAAGGATATGGGGTATCACTTGACGATTTGCGGTCAGCGCACATTGGTATCTTGAAGAAAGCTGGCTCCGGCAATACCCTCAAACTCCTCGGACACACGGAACGCACTTCAGACCGGATCGGTTTCGCGCATACTTCAGGCAGAATTCCTATGATAGATATAATTCACAGAGTCATGAAACTCTGGAGCGCGGGCGAAAGCGCGCACCTCAATACCTATTTCCACGAACGCGGGCTTCAAGAAAACCCGCTTTTCAAGGCAGTCGTCCAGGCACTCATCGAAACAAGTCCGCAAGGCTCCAGCGAGAGATCGCTTTTGGAGACGCTCATCGGCTATGAACCCGGAGAACCCGTCAGTGGAGGTTCGTTTCCAAGGCAGTCTACAAGTGAAACCGAAAGACAGCTCACATTTGATGAAATTCCATCAAAATAGGCTTGAGAGATTTTCGGTTGACTTTGACAGGTAAACCCTGCTAAATTACACTATACGATAAAAGTAAAACAAGGAGACGATAAAAATGATAGATCAAGACTTTCAGAACAAGATTTTTGAAACTTTGTCAGGAATAGAATCGCGTTTAGAAAAACGCCTTGATATTATTGAAACACAAAGGAAAGCAGATAACGAACGCTTAGAAAAACGCCTCGATTCTTTGGATACCCATCTCAATTCTTTAAATTCCCGCCTCGGCAATGTAGAGCAAAATGTTGGATGGATTAAGGGGAAACTGGAAGGCAAGCAAGAGGGCAGTGGTAGAATGTTGACTGTTTTCACCACCGGAGCAGCTGTCGCCGCCGTGATTATAGCCCTGATCGCGTTGTTCAACTAACAACAGAAAAAAGGAACAAGTCCATGAGCACTAACGCATGGCATGAACACTGTATATTAAGGGATGATGTTCGGCAAGGCACGCTTGAACTCGCAGATTTTGCAGCGGATCTCTACGCCGTGCGAACAGGGGATGCTCCGAAAGTCTACCGGGTGCCAGATGTTTTTTTTCACCGCACTTACCCCACTCATAATCTCAAAATGTTGGCGAGAAACGTCCTCCGACGGTTAGCCGGTCAAGGGGGTGCTCCAGTCATCACGCTTCAAGTCGCTTACGGGGGTGGAAAAACCCACTCGCTCATCACGCTCTTACATCTCGCAGAACAAGGTACTCAGCTGCAAACACACCCGACCGTGCAGGAGTTTGTGGCTTTCAGCGGTTTAGATACACTACCCCCGACGCGAGTTGCTATCCTTCCGTTTGATAAACTTGATGTGAAGAAAGGACTTTCAGTCGTAAACTCCACAAGCGAGCAGAAGCACGTTAGAACCCCCTGGGGCGCGTTAGCGTATCAACTTGCAGGCGATGAAGGACTCGCAATCGTTGCAGAGCATGAAGCCGATTATATTAATCCTGCTGAAGGGACTCTTGTTGAGCTGCTCAAATTGCCACAGATTGAAGGACTCTCCACCCTCATTCTATTGGATGAAGCACTCATGTACACGCGCGCAGCCGTCAATGAGGATCCAAGGCGACTTGGAATACTGCAAGACTTTTTCCAAGCCCTTACACAAGCAGTGAAAAAAGTTAGCAACGTCGCAATTGTAGCGAGTCTTATTACTTATGATATTATTGCCGATGATCCGACCGGCATTCCCGTCTTAACTATGCTTGAAGGTGTATTCCGCAGATTGGACGAAACCTTTGAACCTGTCTCACGGGAGGATGTGTCAGAATTGCTCAGACGGCGTCTGTTTGAACACGTCCCACCCGGGACAGAACGTCGCCCTATTGTTGACAGCCTTGTTGCCGCCAGGCAAAACCTCCCAATTCGCGAATCAGATAAGCATCAAGAAGCGTATAATGCTCTCTTGCGGTCCTATCCATTTCACCCAGATTTCATTGAGGTTTTTTATCAAAAATGGACGCAACTGGATAAATTTCAAGGAACACGCGGCATGTTTCGCACGTTCGCGCTTATCCTGAGAGCGGCTGCCGGAAAAGACCCAGCAGCGTTTGTCGGACCGAGCGCGCTCGTTGCTGCCAATACCGAACTTTCGGAAGCTGTCCAAGAACTCATTAAAGCGTGTGACGAAGGTAATCGGTGGACACCGATTCTCACAGGTGAACTCGAAAGAGCTCGAAATGTTCAGAAAGACCTTCCGATGCTCAAATCCCGAGAAATTGAAGCCGCAGTCCTTTCCACTTTTTTACATTCACAACCCGCAGGGCAAAAGGCAGAATTGGCTGACCTCTACCTGCTGCTCACACACGCCGACATTGACCCAATGTCCGTTGAGAAAGGGCTTTCCAAGTGGAGAGAAATCTCCTGGTTCCTCAAAGAAAACGAAAACAGTTGGGCTTTAGGGACGACCTCCAATCTCACCAACATGCACGTCCGCGCAATGCAGAGAATCAATGAAGACCAAATCACCGAAGATTTGGTGAAGCGGATAAGAGATGCCAAACTCGGACGGAACACCGATGGCGTAGATGTGCATACGTTGCCCCAGTCACCTGCCGATATTTCCGACACCCCCGAACTTCGCTTTGTGATTGCCGATCCTGAATGGACAGCAGTCCCGGGTGAAGAGGTTCCCGAATCACTTACAGCGTTTTTCAATAGAACTTACCGGAATAACGTCCTCGTTCTTGCTCCTGAAAACTCACTGTTAATAGGATTGCGACAACGTATCCGTAAAATCCTTGGATGGCAGAACATCCAAAATAGTGACGATATAAACCTCTTGAACCCAACTCAGGAGGCACTGCTCTTACAACGCAAGCAAGTGGACGAAACTGGTATGTTGGAGTCTGTCATATCGGCTTATAGCGTGCTAATTGCTGTTGACGAAGATGGCGACATTAAGGCGAGTACATTACCACCAGGTCCGAGTTCACCGTTTGAGCGAGTCAAAACCGCTTTGATTGCTGAAGACAGATTGTTGACCACCTCGCTCGATCCAGAACTACTGACACCCGATAGTTACTTTGATATCTGGGGAGAAGATGAAACCTCTAAGCCTGTCCAAGGGCTATATGGTATGTTTGCAAGCCTTCCGCGCCTACCCCGACTGCTGAACCGGCAAGCGTTTATTGATACGCTTCGTCGCGGTGTCACAGAAGGTAAGATTGTGCTACGCACCGTCCGTCCAGACGGATCTCAACAAACCCATTGGCGGGAGGCATCCATCACCGACGAAGATATTTGGAAAAAAGAGTTAGAAATTGCTCCTATTGAACACGCCGAACTTCACTATCTCAACCCCGAACTTTTGCGTCCGGGTCAATTATCAGGGTTATGGCAAGACGATAATCTCCCGACTACGATAGGTGCAATTCGGGAATTCTTCAAAGGAGACGATGTTCCCAAACTCGAATCTGATAATACTCTTTTGGAGGCAATCCAATCTGCTGTTCAAAACGGCTTACTCATGGCGCGACACGAAAACAGAGCCTACCTCAAAGAACAGATTCCTGATGCTGAAATAACCGGCGATATGGAATTGCTTAAGCCATTAGAACCTATCAGTAGTTCGGAACTTAGCCACAATAACCTGCCTGACGCGTGGGAGAACGAAACTTCATCTGTCGGTAAGTTAATGGATGTATTAAGAACACATAAGGGAACACCGATCCCGTGGTCATTGATTGTTGATGCTATCAATGATGGTCTGGATAAAAAACGCTTTGAATTCCTTGAAGGGAGTCCACCATGGCCCTGTCCGCCTGCAGAAGCAGACAAGATCGGTTTAAAAGTTTCTCAAGCACCTGTGACTATAGACCCAAACGACCTTATTGGGGGTGACGTAGAATCCGCTTGGGAATCTGGACAACCCACACTCGCGCTGATTAAAGAAACACTTGAAGCCAAGAGAGGTGTTTCTATTCCTGATGATGTGTTCCGTTACGCTGTAGAACAGGCTATTAAGGTCGGCATAATTGCCTCAGATGATGAGCCCTTAATCAACGGCTTTTACAAGATTCGGGTGCGCAAGCCTGCATGGATGCGCCATACTGACTCGCAGCTAACTGAACTTCAGGTTCAAGAGTTGACTGAAACGGTTATTGATTTGGCTGAAATCGCGCCTGAACTCGACTTTAAGTTTCGCATCACAATTACCGCAGAAGGCGAACCTCCATCAAGCGAGGTGTTAGAACAGATAAATACAGCACTGCGCAAGGTTACGGATAAACTGAAGTTTGAGTAAGAAATAAGAAAGCCGAATAAGTTTATACCACTCATCTCAGAGAAATTGAGCAAAACCCAACGCTTTCCCTAACGAAAACTTAGCACACCTCTGGCGAGAGTGACTAATCTCAACACCTAAAGTATAAATGGAATGCTATATTTTACCAGAATCCCAAACTTTACCAGCAACGACCTTACCAATACATATCACTAAAACCAATTTTCACTTGACATCAGTTGGTAAAAATAGTATAATATAGTATACCTTTTTCAATCGAGGAAAACACAATACCTATCTCTGAAAACGCAATATATGGATGGATAACGCTATTACCCTCTATCCACAAAATGTTCCACTCTTGGCGAAATTACTTTTTTTTCACATCAAAAAATTAAAAAATAAAACATCTACGAACCTCGACGGCCATTGGGTTTTCAGTCGATTAGTTCTATCCACAAAACGTTACACAGGTGTAACATTTTAAGGACGAATAGAGCCTAAAATAATGGAAAGATCGTAAATCCATCCTACAGAAGAATTACTGAAACACCCTTGTATTTTCATAACTTACTATACCTCGCCGATGCAAAGTGTGTAAATAATTCTGGAATCCATCATAAATATCCCTGCAACCCAACCTGCCTGCTACTGATTAACTGGAAAAAGACGAAAGTTTTGTGCTACAATTTTAAGAATGGAGGAAACAAATGGCAAAGCGAAAGAAATTTGGCATGAATAAATATCAGCGGAAAGCACACAGGCGCGGTGAAGATCGGCTACGCGGAGATGACGTAGAATACTATTTGTCCCTCGCCTATTCCCCCAACGCCGACGACCGTGTTGAAGCGATGGATAACCTCTGTCCTTGTCACGTTCGGAAAAGCATTGACAAAGTTTGGGTTGCACTCTACAAAGGCTTAGTGGACCCAGACCTACGCGTCCGAAAAGCGGCGTGGCACACGCTCGATGACGGCGGAAACCCGAACGATCCGAGACTCCAACCGCTCCTCGAAAAAATTGCCAAGGAGGAAACGGATCGCAAACTCCGCCAACGCGCCCTTGACCTCATCGCCGCTACTCGAAACGTCGAGGAACAGAAGCAGGCTCTCTTGGCACAGAAAGCACACACCTTCCGTGGACGCTGCGACTGGTGTGGTGAATCAAACGTCCCCGTTAGCTACGATCACGAAACGGAGTTTGAGACAAATGGCTCCAAACGTTTCGCGCTGGTCTGCGAGGTCTGTGAAACGGTATAAAAGGCGCGAGACAGAGAAGTTGATTAACCCCCTAAAGAATCAACGGTATGAATGCCGTATGGCATTCCCCGCCCCTTATCAAGGGGACTGTAAGAGAAAGAGGTTATGGCAACCCACAATCAATTATTTGAAGGATACACCGACTTCATCGCAACGCGGGGAGTCAAAGAGTATCGAGAGACGATTCCCGTTTGGGTAAACGCTGAAGATGTTGTGTTGGAAATCGGCTGTGAATGGGGAACAACGACGACCTTGATTGCGCCGCATTGCAAGAAAGTTATCGGGACCGATATTAGTCCGAAATGTATTGAACGGGCAAGAGAGACACACCCTGAACTCCACTTTGAAGTCCTCGACGGCTTCGATGTCAGGGCAGCACTCGAACTCGACAAGCCGTTCAGCAAAATTTACATCGACATCTCTGGTTTGTCAGGCTACAACTCGCTACTCGACACAATCGCGCTGCTCACATCCTATGCCACGGTGTTGCGTCCGGAGGCAATTATTGTTAAAAGCGGTGCCTTAAAACGCTTTGCTGGACACTGCAACGCCTGGCGTTCGTCGGATCATTAATACATAACATCGGACAGTAAAGATACTTACTCCCATAGGTTCGGTGCGGTTAGAAACCGCACCTACCAGCCTTTTAGTGCGTACGTGGTAAAAAAACGAAAAAAATTAAAGAAAAATTAATCGAGATGCAACAAACTAAATAACATCTCAAAAAGTGAGTTTGACATGATACCTGATGACGTGTATGTACACAAAACAGTAGAAGGTGATGCCGAAGCATTTAACGAGCTCGTTAATCGACATCATTCAAAAATCTATGGGCTTGCATATCGGATGCTCGGTAATCGGGAAGATGCCGCCGACGCGACACAGGAAACGTTCTTAGAAGCATATAAATCTATCAAAGCCTTCCGATTCCAATCGCAGTTCGGGACCTGGCTGTATCGTATCGGTATCAACACATGTCAACAGCACATCCGTAAGTCCCAATCGCACGATCACAAGGTTACGGCTTACACGAGAGAGGCTGAGATTAGTGGTATCGCTTCCGACGAGGATTCGCCTGAGCGGGCGACCCTTAAAGACGAACAGAACGAAATGGTTCAAAGTGCTATCAACTGGTTGCCACCGAAACAGCGTGAAGTCGTCACATTGTACTATATGCAACACCTGAAATATAGGGAGATCGCCGAAGTTTTAAATTGTTCAGAAGGCACCGTTGCATCGCGACTGAATCAGGCATTGAAAAACCTCAAGCGGAAACTGAGCAAATATTATCTTTAGAAAGGAGATGCCTCCATGAATTGCGAACAGACGCTTAACAATCTGCCGCACCTGGTCCAACAGGAAAACGCGGAAATGAGAGAACAGACTGCAGACGGTATCTCTCGGCGCGCGCTTTTGGAGCATCTGCGAACCTGTCCAGAGTGTCAGATGGAATACGAGGCGTTGTGGAATACCGCGAGTCTATTAGAGAGTGTAGACGAACCGACACCGCCGCCGGAATTAGCCAGTAACATTCAGCAGCGGATATGGTGCCTCCATAAAAGGCAGCAAGTGGCACTCTTTGCGAACCCATTGGTGTGGTGCCTTGACCGGTTGAAGTTAGATTTTTCACCGAGGTTCGTCAACGCCACAGCCCTGCTTTTCTATATTATCGCCTCTTGTTTTTTCGTAAAACTCGCGTTTTTTACGAACCCACAAGCACCCGACCTCGGCTTGACTGCGATGGAAAAGACGCGGCTCCAACAGGTTAGAATCTCACCGACACCGTGGGGATTGCTGAAAGACACCGAGTCAAAGACTGACAACAGGCACATACGGCAGCAGTCAGTTATCGCCGTTCAGAATGGATCCAACCATTTTTTCACAACGACGCGAGACATCTCTGAAACGTGGCGCACGAATACAGTGACAATCAGTAAACAGATGGACGAGCCACGCGTCGCTAACTACCCTCAAGCCGCTGCGAGTGAAAAACTCACCGTATTTTGGAATCAAATCAAAACAGAATTGTAGGATCACGAGCGCGCTTACGCACCCCCTGTAAGCGCGCTTAGGTCTTTTTTGATAGTTCTCGGAAATGCCTCTCAAGCACGCTTCTGCTGTCCGATTAATCCCCTAAAAACGCAATAATCCCGCCAATCCAGAAAAAAGATTGACACACATTCGTTTTTTGTGTACAATAACCGAAAGCTCGGACAGCATCAAGGTAACCCAAGAGAATGGCTTCATCAGAAAAAACATCGGATCAAACACCTCTTCTCGAAATTTCAGGTTTAAAGACAATCTTTCCGACAGACGACGGCATTGTGAACGCCGTGAACGATGTCAGTTTCTCCATCGCGCGCGGGCAGACCGTAGGCGTTGTCGGCGAGAGCGGCTGTGGGAAAAGTATTACGGGTCTCTCAATGCTGCAACTCGTACCATCACCTGGACGCATCGAAGCGGGTGAGATTTTATTTTATCGCAACGCCGACGATGAACCCATGGACATCGCACGAGTGTCCCCGAAGAGCGAATTGATGCGCCAAATCCGTGGCAACGAAATCGCAATCATCTTCCAAGAACCGATGACCTCCCTGAATCCGGTCTATACCGTCGGAAACCAGATCGCAGAAGCCGTTATGTTACACGATCAGGTGGACAAAAAAACGGCGCGCGAACGCGCCATCGAGATGATTGCACGCGTCGGTATACCTGCCCCCGCACAACGCGTTGACGAATATCCGCATCAACTTTCCGGCGGCATGCGCCAACGTATCATGATTGCAATGGCGCTCTGCTGCTCACCGACGTTGCTCATCGCAGATGAACCGACAACTGCCCTTGATGTTACGATTCAAGCCCAGGTACTCGGACTCATGCAGGAACTTCAAGCAGAGATGGGAATGGCAATCATGCTCATCACACACGACCTCGGGGTTATTGCTGATCTCGCTGATGAAGTCGTTGTGATGTACTCGGGACGCGTCGTCGAACGAGGTTCGGTTGACGACATCTTCTATAATCCACTGCACCCTTACACACAAGGGCTCCTAAAATCCATACCCGTCCTTGGAAGAACACCCCAAAGCACATTACCGTCTATACCCGGAACAGTACCGCATCCGCTTGCACTGCCAGTCGGGTGTTCATTCGCGCCGCGGTGCCCAGAACGGATGATAGCATGCGACGCGATGCCTGAACTCGTCGGAATTAATGGAAAAACGGAGAATGATGAACACGCCGTTCGATGTTGGCTGCATACAGATTCAGAAGGTTAAGGTTTCTCAAAAATGACAAAACTGCTTGAGGTGAACGACCTCCGAAAATACTTCCCAATCCAGAAAGGCATCTTCCAACGCACCATTGGCTACGTCAAAGCGGTTGATGGTATCAGTTTTGACGTGCAACGCGGTGAAACGCTCGGACTCGTCGGCGAAAGTGGATGTGGAAAAACCACCGCCGGACGATGCCTGCTTCGATTAATTCCGCCGACGAGCGGGAGTTTCATTTTCGGTGAGGAACAGGTAGACTTGGCGAAGTTGTCACAGCAAGAACTCCGTCCGTTCCGCAGACGCATCCAAATGATCTTCCAAGATCCACACGCCTCGCTGAACCCACGGATGACGGTCGGAGATATCGTCGGAGAACCGATGCGCGTCAATCGGACTGAAACAGGGAGCGCACTCCAAGACAGGATCGTTGAACTCCTTGAATCTGTAGGACTCAGACCACAGGATACACGCCGCTATCCGCACGCCTTCAGCGGCGGACAACGTCAACGCATCGGCATCGCGCGCGCATTAGCGCTCCAACCCGAACTCATTGTCGCAGATGAACCCGTTTCAGCACTTGATGTCTCGGTACAAGCACAAATTCTGAATCTATTGGCAGAACTCCGAGAAAAGTTTCAACTCTCTTATATCTTCATCGCCCACGATTTAAGCGTTGTGGAGCATATCAGCGATCGCGTTGCAGTCATGTATCTCGGAAAAATTGTAGAAATTAGCGATGCCGAAACTCTCTATCAATCGCCGAAGCACCCCTATACAGAGGCGTTAATTTCTGCCGTCCCCCTCCCAGATCCGAGTGCACAGCGCAAACGTGAACATATCCGACTCGAAGGTGATGTCCCCGATCCGTCTCAGCCACCGACTGGCTGCTACTTCCACCCTCGGTGCCGTTATGCGACGGATATATGTAAACAAGAGACACCAGAACTCCGTCAAGTCGCACAAGGTGTTCAGGTGGCGTGTCACCACAGCGATACATTGGCGTTACAGGGAGTTTAGCGATGGCAGGACCAAATATATCCTCAGATGAGCTTTTAGCATGTAGAAAGCGGCTGGAACGCCTCTGGAAAAGCCAGACAGTGGACGAAGCGTTGCTCCATCGGGCATGGCAGACCGCGTATCAAGTCGCCACGCTGCTTTACGAGAAGTTTGGCGCGACGCAGGTCGTCGTCTTCGGTTCACTCACGGAACCCACGTCGTTCACAAAGAAGTCGGATATCGACATCGCCGTCTCAGGCCTCTCTGATGATACATACGACAAGGCGTGGAATGCAATATGGAACTTCAAGTCGGGGTTCAAAATAGACCTCATTAACTTCGATAGGTCGAAGGGGCTCTTTAGAGAGAGAATCAAACACCAAGCGATTTCTATCGAAAAGGGAGTGCCCCCGGTGTTGTGGCAGACGCTTTATGAACATCTGCAACGACAGGTTTTCCCTACTGACGACGGAGACATTTACGAAGTGAATCGAAAAAGACTCACACAACGTATCAATGATGAACTTACTGCAATAAATGAAACGCTCGCAAGGATCCACAGAGGATTGGAAAAAATTGAGGTGGTTCCAATTGAATTCAGAGAATTCATCGAAAACACGATAGCTACAGATATCGCCGATGTCTATAGAGGTATAGAGAACATTTTTCTTCGGATTGCGCGTGAAGTGGATAGACGCGTCCCGACAGGCGAGGAGTGGCACAAAAATCTGCTTGCACAGATGGCAGAGCAGCGACCTGAACGCGTACCTGTGATTTCCAAGCAGACGTTTCTCAAGTTAGCAGAACTTTTGAGATTTCGACACGTCGTCAATAACATCTACGGTGAAAAATTGATTTACGAAAAAACAGAACCCCACGCGAAATCCATTGATGCACTCTTTGCAAATGTCTCTCAAGACTTAAATACGTTCACGGATTCCCTCGTAAGAGATGAGGAGGACGCTTGAGATGTCCAAGCTAACAGAAACTTTCCAAACTGCCCTAAATGTCATAAGACAGTTCCATTCCCCCCTGATAAGGGGGG
>JAJECD010000218.1 GCA_022822215.1 Candidatus Poribacteria bacterium
TTCGATTTTCAAACGCGCATATCCCGTGTGTTCGCTCTCGGCACCGATATATTCCAGGGGTTTCCATGCGATGCTGAGAATATCGCTATCTGGAGCGTCTGGGTTCCGCCCGGGTCTGCGGTCTTCAGCATTTGGAAAATGCGTATCGTAGATAACTTTTATCATTTTCTGAACCACACCTGCGACGGTGAGGAGGGTGCGAGGTTTATTTTTCAGTTGCACCGCATGGGTTTCTAAAGTATACTGGAGTTCCATCCTTATGTCTCCTTTCGAGTGTTGTGTAACTCATAAGGATAGCATAAGGATGGACTTCTTCAAATAGCAAAAATAATTAGCACAAGTCGTTACCTTAGAGTGAACACACGGTTGTGACACGCCACTATCTCGGTGAAATGACAACGAAGGAGATAGGTAACTTCTTAGGTGTGTCGGTAAACATAGTTATCCTGTTTGTGTTGATGGGAGGGATCAATGATGTTCAAAACGCGCCAGTATCCACGATGGATTATTGTAGGATGGACTGTTGCAGTTCTATTTTTCGTCTTAATAGAAAGCATTGTTGCGGACGGATGGGAGATTATCTCTCAACTTCCAACACCGAGGTGGGGTTTTTCGACTACCGTCGTTGATGATGAGATTTATCTCATCGGCGGCACCCTTTTTGAAAATCGGAATGGTCCTTTTGGACTTTCAATTGTGGAAGTCTATAATCCGCAGACCAATAGTTGGCGAAGAGTTGCGGATATGCCAACGCCTCGATCACTCTCAGAGGCAGCGGGAGTGAATGGAAAAATCTATGCCGCTGGTGGTTATAGCGCGATAGACAGACGTATTGCAAATACTAAGATTCTGAAAGTCGTTGAGGTGTACGATCCGCAAACCGATATGTGGATCAGAAAACAAGACATGTCCATTCCTCGTAGAGAGTTTGGCATCGGTGTGGTTGCTGGCGAAATCTATGTCATTGGTGGATCACTGAATTTCTTTGAGGAACCATGGCGACTCGATCATATGGAAGTCTACAGCCCTGCCAGGGATACTTGGGCAAAGCGAGCAAAGATGCCAACCAGACGCTCTGGTGTTGAGGCAGCGGTTGTTCGGGACACTATTTACTGCATCGGCGGATCCGGGTGGCCGCCAGTAGACCGTGGGGGACCTGTGCTTGCCACTGTTGAAGCGTACCATCCCCAAACGAACCGATGGCGTAAGAAACCTGACCTGGCGAATCTCAAAACTGGATTTTCGACGGTTGTCGTTGATGATGAAATCTATCTCATTGGAGGTCACGGAGGTGTTGTGTTTGAAGAGTACTTAGCGACGGTAGAAATCTATAACCCAAGGACTGAGAGATGGAAGGTAGGTGTACCAATGCCAACTGGAAATACTCCCTTTGGTGCCGCGACAGTCAACGGCAAAATTTATATCCTTGGCAGCGAAAGAGAGAACAGAGAACTTTCGCTGGATATTGAGGTGTTTGATACTGGGTTTCGCGCTGTCACAGTGATCGGTAAACTGTCTACACGTTGGGGTGAACTTAAAGCGCAACACTTAACCCAACCTTAGATATCTAACCACTTGTAGCCGATTTTTTTACGTCTTAGAGATTGTTCGTATTAACAAAACATGGAGAAATTACCGATGTTGAACGTAATGACTTCTAAAAAAATTATGGTTATTGTTGTCTTCATTTTCTTGCTTATGCAAATGGAAGCTCTTGCTGGTGGGGATTGGGAATTGATAACTGAGTTGTCAACTAAGAGACTCGCTTTCGCTACTGCTGTTGTAGAAGGGAAAATTTATCTTATCGGTGGTACCCTATGAGTATTTAGCGACGGTGGATGTATATAATCCACAGAAAGAGGCGTGGCGCGATATTCCAGCAACACCAATACCACTTTTATCTCATGGTGCAGCGGCGGTTAACGGCAAAATCTATGTTTTCGCAGGTTATCAACAAGGTGGGGTACTTTTTTCAGACGTTTTCGTATTTGATACCGGATTTCATGCCGTTGAAGCAAAAGACAAACTTTCCACGCGCTGGGGAGAACTCAAAGTAGGGCAGTAGAAACATCCTTATAGAGACTGAAATCATTTACAACTGTCTAAATTTGTGAAAACTGGAGATTCTTGTGAAGAAATACATATGAATCAGAGGATGTTTCAACTGACAATGCGATGTAATTGCTGGAGGATGCACCAATGACAGGAGAAGGACTATCTTCACATACTCGTTATATACCAGAGCGGTGTACGACGAATGCAAGCGAGGATAGCTATAAACTCGTGAAAAAAACGCTGGAAAGACTGCCAGAGAACGAGCAAACGGTCGTCACACTCTATTATCTCGGCGAACTGACAACCAAAGAGATTGGGAAATACTTAGGTGTGTCAGCGGATACAATTGCAAGTAGGCTTCAGCGGGCGCGAAAACTTTTGCAAAAGGATGAGTTGCACCTCATTCAAGAAGTGTTCGGTGGTGTGCAAATATCTGAAAATGTAACGAAGAACGTTATGAGACAGGTCGCCGCTATGAAATCGACCCCCTTTTCAGTGAGGAGGCGGTTCCTTTTTATTTTTTCAACAATTTTGGTAATCGCAATGATAGTTGCTTTAGTGATCAAACTGCTATGGTAGATTTTAGAATTACTGATACATGCGCTTGTAGGGGCTGGGTTACCCAGCCCCTACGGGTACGGTTGAGTGTATAGACAATTATGGGCTTTACTATAACAGACATGGCGAGGTATTGTCCCAGCTATCCTTCCCTGCTTCCATCCACCGTTCATTCCTAACAAACTCCCCCAATACGCCAAATAACTGCCGACAACCTGAAACTCTGATAGTTATAAAATTTTGCCATCCACAACCGACCGCTGAAAGCCGAAAATTGAATGCGTCTGGCATTCTTGAGATTTTTCTTGACTACACGCCACTTTTCGTGTAAAATTTCTAAGAGTGATGTTGTCGGACTTATAATTTCTTGATGGCGTTAGAAGAATGCCTCGAAAATTGAGATAGAGGAAACGGTTATGGCGATTTTACTTGGCTTAGACATCGGAGATACACGCATTGGGGTCGCAATCAGTGATGCACTTGGCGTTGCGGCGCACCCGCTGTGTACGCTGACTCGGAAAAATCGCCAAGTCGATCTAATTGTTATCTCAGACCTCGTCTCTATTCACGAAGTTGAGTGTGTGGTCATCGGTCTCCCTATTTCACTTGATGGCTCTCTGGGTCCGCAGGCGGAGACGGTTCAGAAGTTTGCGAAACGCTTAGAAGGTGTACTTGACGTTCCGATTGCGTTTCAGGACGAACGCTTCACGACTGCTGAAGCGGAAGAGATTCTGCGTGAACTTGGCAAAGACGCAAGGGAACAAAAGGGGATCATAGATGAGGTGGCGGCGGTCCTGATTCTCAAAGATTATATGAATCGCTGTCAGGAGAGTGTTTCTCCAGCGTCGGTAGAGAACGTCTAATTTCATTTGGATGTTGGGCTATTGGGATGTCGCTCCTGCGAGACAAATGTTGACGATGAAAAGAATCGGAAAGATGAGAATAGCTTTATTAACGTTGTGTAGCCTTGCTATTCTTTGCCTTGTTGTCTCGTTGATAGGGGTGTTTTTGATGTCCGCTCCGTCTCCTTCAGGCGTTGTTGTCAATTTCGATATACCGACTGGGAGCAATTCGCGAACGATCGCGAAACAGTTGGCTGCAGAAAAGTTAATCCGAAGTGAATATGCTTTTCGTTTGCTTGTTCGACACAGGGAAATAGGTAGACGTTTGCAGGCGGGAACTTATATCCTACAGCGGAATATGTCTCTATCAGATATACTTGATGCGTTTGAGAAGGGACAGGTTACGCTTGTGAGTTGGACGGTGCCAGAAGGCTTAACAGTAGCCGCGATCGCGAAACTTTGGGAAGCCACTGGCTTTGGGACTGCTACGGCGTTTGAGGAAGCCACCGAAGCCGATGGTTTATTGGAACGGTATGGGATACCTGAAGACAAAACGGTGGAGGGGTATCTGTTTCCGAATACCTACAAGTTTGCGAAAGGCACAACGGTAGAGAAAGTTGTTGAGATGATGCTTGGTGAATTTGAAAAGCGTTGGAGTGAGACGTTTGATGTTGAGGTGCGCGATTTGGGGCGGACCCGTCATGAGATTGTAACGCTTGCTTCGATTATTGAAAAAGAGGCGCAGTCGGCATCAGAACGCCCTCGGATTTCGAGCGTTTTTCATAACCGGCTCAAACGGAATTGGCGGCTTCAGGCGGATCCAACGGTGCTTTACGCCTTAGGAAACCCGGAACGCCTTCTGACGAGAGCGGATCTGAGTGTGGATTCGCCTTATAACACATACAAGTCTAAAGGTTTACCGCCGGGTCCGATTGCGAATCCGGGGATTGATTCAATCATGGCAGCGCTGCGTCCCGAAAAAACAGATTATCTTTATTTTGTGGCAAGAGGCAAGGGAAAACATCATTTTTCAAAGACGCTTTCAGAACATAATAGGATGGTGAGAAAAATGCGGCGTGCCTCTCGGAACCGGTAGTTTAAACGATTGCTTCTGAGCTGCTGTGTCCGTTGTCCTGGCAGTTTTTTAATCGTTAACGAACCGTCTAAAACCTGAAATAGATTTTACCAATTTTGTGTCCGCGCCGACAACGGAGGCACGGCCCATATTGAATAGGGAAAAATGACAAAGGCAGATTCACAGCAGACGATTCAAGGGGAAATAACAATTACGGGAAAGGGGTTAATGTTAGGGGAACCTGTAACACTAACCTTGAAACCCGCAGCAGCAGACTTTGGGATTGTCTTTCGGCGTATCGATATAGCGGACGCGCCAGAAATAAAGGTGTGTCCCGATAATTGGGCAGACGTTCTACCAAGATGCACCAGTTTACGCAGTGGTGAGGCGACGGTTAGCAGTGTGGAACATATCCTCTCTGCGCTTGGTGGCTTAGGTGTTGATAACGCAATAATCGAATTGGACGCACCAGAGCCGCCGGGGCTTGATGGTGGCGCGAATCGGTATGTTGAAGATATTCAAGCCGCAGGGCTTGTTCCACAGGATGCCCAACGCAACTATATTGAGGTTGCTGAACCATTTTCACTTTCTGCTGGGGATAGGCAGCTCGTTTTACTTCCCGCTGACGCGCTGGCGGTAACTTTTGTTTATGCGCATCCGCAAACGAACTCGCAAGTCTTAACCCTTGAAATAACGCCGGAGTCTTATGCACGTGATATTGCACCGGCTCGAAGTTTCTGTTTTGAGAATGAAATTGAAGCCCTTCAGGCACTCGGTATCGGTAAAGGCGCGAGTTATGATAATGTCCTCGTTATCAATGAGAGTGGAGAACCCAGTGTACCACTCCGGTTTGAAGATGAGTTTGTCCGACACAAAATCCTTGATTTGATTGGGGATCTTTATTTGGCCGGTCGTTTGCCAAAGGCGCAGGTTATCGCGATGCGGACGGGACATACGTTCCATGCGGAATTTGTGCAAGCCCTCGCTGAAGCTGGACATCTTCAACAGGTGCCCGTTCAGGAACCTATTGAGGTGATGGATATTTATGAAGTGTTACCGCATCGCCATCCGATGTGTATGGTCGATAGGGTCATTGAATATGAAAGTAAAAAGCGTGCTGTTGGTATCAAGAACGTGACGTATAACGAGCCTATTTTTGAAGGACATTTCCCCACGCAGCCTGTGATGCCGGGCGTGCTACAGATTGAGGCACTTGCACAACTTGCGGCGTGGCTTGTGCTACGGGATATCGGTAAGGAAGGCGAACTCGGTTATTTTCGCTCTATCAGCAAGGCGACGTTTCGTCGTGCCGTTATTCCGGGGGATCAGCTTCGGTTGGAGATAGAGGTGGCGCAGCTAAGGAGCAGGATTGCACGCATCGAAGGGCGCGTTTATGTCGGCGATCAACTTGCCACAGAGGCGGAACTCTCAATCGTATTAGCGTCTGTTTGAACTATAGTCCTTATTAAGATTAACTGGCAGACCTTTTTGTATGGGATGGCGAGATTAGGAGGGAAATTTTGTGATAGAAACTAACATTCACCCTACGGCTATTATCTCTCCAAAAGCGACATTGGAAGAAGGGGTTAAGGTTGGACCGTACAGTCTTGTCGGTGAAGATGTTCATATCGGGCGTGGCACTGAGATTGGTCCACATGTTCAGATTGAGAAGTGGACGACTATCGGTGAGGCATGCAAAATCTACTTCGGTGCGACCATCGGTAATGAATCTAAAGACCTGAAATACGGGGGTTGGCGGAGTTATGTCAAGATTGGCAACCGCAATATACTTCGTGAGTACGTCTCTATTTCCAGATCAACGTTTGAGGAGGGTGCAACGGTCGTTGGGGACAACAATCTGTTGATGAATTGGGTTAACCTTGCGCACGACACTATCGTCGGGAATAGGACGATTATGGCGAACTTTGTTTCACTGGCTGGGCATGTTGTAATTGAAGATGATGTTCGGTTGGGCGCGCATGCAGCGTTGCACCAATATGTCCGCGTTGGTAAGATGGCGATGGCGGGCGGTTTCTCGAAAATTGTTCAAGATATTCCACCGTTCGCGCTTTCTGCTGGGCAACCGGCGCGTGTGCGGAGTCTCAACCGACTCGGGATTCGGACCTCACGGATTAATCCTTTATCACAACTCACGCCTGAAGCACTGGCGGCACTCAAAAAAGCGTTTCGTATTTTGTTCCGCTCAGGACTCCCGCTCAGACATGCTGTCACCAGAGTCAAGGAGGAGCTCGAAACGACCCCGGAAGTTGAATATCTACTCCAATTTATCGAAACTTCTAAACGTGGTATTGGATTCAGCCAACCCAATCGTGTCTTGAGCAGCTGATTTCTCTTGGTACGACACCGATACTGGGAGCGTAAGCGGTGGAAAAACTCGGTATTATTGCAGGCGCAGGCGAGCTGCCGGTGCTGTTGGCACGTGCCGCTGTTGCTCATGAACGACAACCTGTTATCGTCCAAATTACGAAATCTGACGCGCAGCGTTTTGCTGGGATCACCGATGAACTTCACACCTATGGCGTTGGTCAGATTCAAAAGATTGCCCGGACGCTTCTTGATTCAGATGTAAAAGAGGTTGTAATTATCGGGAAAGTCGAAAAAAATATTCTACTCCGTCCATTTCAGATTGATGCGACGACCATCAGGATTTTAGTACAAAACCGACGTAAGAGACCCTCCGCTATTGTTAGCGCAGCACTTGCCTATCTTGAATCCGTTGGGCTGACAGTCCTCACCCAAGATCAGTATCTCCACCATCTTCTCCTACAACCCGGCGTTTTAACGGCGCGACAACCTACAGCAAATCAATGGGCAGATGTTGAACTCGGTATTCGTACCGCTCGTCAGATAGCGAATATGGATATCGGGCAGACGGTTGTCGTTAAAAATCAGATTGTGATCGCTATGGAAGCCATTGAAGGGACGGATGTAACAATTCAGAGGGGTGGCAATTTGGGAAAGAAAGGAGTTGTGGTTGCGAAGGCATCGGCGGGGCACCACGATTTCCGTATTGATGTGCCAACGGTCGGTATGCAAACGCTAAAGGTGTTGCATCAGGTTGAAGCGAGTGTGCTTGCGGTGGAAGCACGACGCACTTTTGTTATGGACGTTGATGTGCTTGTTAAGGAAGCGGATCGGTGTAAGATCGCGCTTGTTGCTGTGGAATAGCAGTCAGCGGTCAGAGCTGACCGCTGATTGCCAATCGCCGATAGCCATTATGCTGCTGCGTCTATAGCACTTGTTATCTGCTCTGTCGTCGGAAACTCTCGAGTTTTTAATTTTGAATAGAGCAGTGTCCGGTTTAACGAAACTTCAAAAGCCCCACCACTACCCGGAATTAAATCGACAGTTATAACCCCGGCACCATATTTCTGTTTCAAGGCATCTGCCAAACTGGCTGCCCGTGGTTGGTAGTTTCAAGCGGTGCAGTATTCAATCCTGACTTCCATGGGTTTCTCCTCCTGATTCATTTCTTGACGTTACCTATCAAAGTGAATTTCGATTCTTCCTTTTGAAATTCTATCATACATACTGAAAAATTGCAAATTTTTCGCGACTCGGAAGCGTTTTGTAGCGTAAACTGTTAGTTTGTGTGTCCGCGTGATTCCCGAATCTCAGATGAAAACAAAAGGCTTGCGTTGTGAGCGCATTCCACTTATAATCTTTTCTACAAAATCTAAGTGGTACGAGGGAGATAAGAAATATGGATATTCGACTTAATGATAAAGTCGCTGTGATTACTGGCGGGTCTACTGGCATTGGTGCAGCAACGGCGATCGAATATGCCAGAGCAGGCGCGAAGATTGTCTTTGGTGATATTAATGAGACGGGTGCTGAGGAAACGGTCAGGGCGATTCGTGAAGTGGGTGGCGTTGTGAGGTTCCTACGTACGGATGTTATGGTCGAAGCTGAGGTGGCAGCCCTGATGAAAACTGCTGATACAGAATTTGGCGGTATTCATGTCTTGGTGACTGCAGCGGGTATTCTGCGTGGACCGAACGTCCGTATTGATGATTTTGAGGCAGCGACTTTTGACTCGGTTATTGATGTGAATCTGAAAGGTACCTTTTTCGCCCTCAAGCATGCTGTTCCGATAATGAGAGGATGTGAAGGCGGTGTTATCCTATGTATTGCGTCAGGTGCAGGGGTGCGCGGTGGGAGTTCTTCGGTTGCTTACGGTTCCAGCAAAGGTGGTGTCAATGGGCTTGTAATGGTGGTGGAAAACCAGATTTCGCCAATCCGTATCCATACCATCTGTCCGGGGGGACTCGCGACGCCGTTGAAGTTAGGGCAGATCGCAGAGTCGGCAAGGCGCGAAGGACGCGATCCGGATGCTGCTGTCGCCGATGCTCGTAAATCGCTCGGGGATCCGACGGGTGTTGCACGGGTGCTCACATTTCTCGCTTCTGATGCAGGTTCATATACACGCGGACAGATTTTCACGAGATAAATTTTATCGGCACAATGGGTGTTGTCTTTTATATATCCTGATTAAGAGGAAAACATATAATCGAAGTTAAGCCAAAGGCTCTTTGAATAACGATAAAAAATAATCGGAAATATGGCGGAAAAGATGCCCCAGACGCTTAGATTTAAGAAGAAGGGCATAGTGGTGAACCTTTCAAAGAGGAAGTAGCTTGAGAAAGCGATGAGGACAGTCGTGCCGTAGTTGAGGTACATCGCGCCGATGAAATAACCGGACTCTCGTTCAAACTTCAAATTGCACGCTGTACAATGCGTAAACATTTTGAAGAATGTTTGAAATAACGGACCTTTATCACACCGAGGGCATTTCAGTCGAAAGCTACGCTGCAGCGTTCGAGTGAGGTTTTCGAGGGTGAGTTCCATTTGGCGGGTTAGTAGGTGTTGTTGTCCCAAAAAACTTTGAAAGTACGAATCAGTATTTTGAAATCGTTCCAGAAGGATAGACTTTCAATGTATTCAAGGTCAACAGAGATCCCGTCTCGGATTGTGCCTTGACGACGTGGGCTGAGCTGCCAGAGTCCTGTCATTCCGGGTCGGACGTGGTGGCGTTGATTTTCCCAAGTTTCATAATTCTCAGCGAGGAAAGGCATCTCTGGACGCGGTCCGACAAGGCTCATTTCACCCTTGAGCACATTGAAAAGTTGGGGGAGTTCATCTAAACTCGTTTTGCGGAGCCATTTACCGAACGGCGCGATGCGTTTATCGTCCGTTGAACCCGGTTTTTCTGAATAAGAGGGTGTGTCGATATGAAGACTCCGAAACTTGTGAATGACGAACATTTCGTTGTTTAGCCCGACCCGCTTGTGAGAGAAGAAGACGGGTCCATGCGAGGTTAATTTGATGAGAATCGCAATTAGCACCATCAGCGGGGCAAAAAGAATGATGAGAAAAAATGATGCGATAGCATCAAACAAATGTTTGCCACGCCTTGCGTAGAAAGAGGAGAGTCGTTCCACTGGGGTTCCTGTTGGTCGTATTTTTGGCGAAGCTTGCGAGCCAAAACTTGCTGTTAAGCTGTCATCTTGATGCCTCTGACTTTCGCCTACATCGTTTCCTATCGGCTCTATGTTTCTTGATAGGAATGGCATAGTTAATTCCTCTAATTACAGTATAATCTTCGATATAATGTGTGTCGCTCTAATTAGTTCTGCTGGAGTTGTTCAAAGACATCAAGGTATTGTTGGGCGATGTTTTCCCAATTGAATCGTTTTCGTATCTGTTCCGGGGCACGGTGTCGAAAATCTTCGACCATCTCTGGATTTTGTTCTAAAGTTATAATTTTTTCTTTTAGCGATTCGACGTTTTTATCAAAAAGTACGCCGTAATACCCACCTTCAAGGACTTCATCGTTGAAAGGTGTATTCAGTGCCAGAATACAGTTGGAGAAGCCTAACGCCTTGAGAATCGAAGGGTTGATACCTCCGAACTGGTGTCCGTGAACATAGGCGAAGCAGTGGTGGTGAAGTTCTTTAATGTGTTCGGAATCATCAATGTGTCCGAGAAACTTGACGTTTTCGTTGGCAATACTTTTCAATTTATCTAAGAATTCGTTTTCGAGTTTATTGCCTTTGTAATCAGCACCACCGGCTATAGCAAGTTGCTTTGGGCTTTTTGAATCAACGAATGCCTGTAAAATCAGGTCGGCATTGTTATCAGGGACAAGCCGACTGGCGATGAGATAATAGTTTCGGGATTCAAGTCCGTAAGTCTCCAAAATTTCTGGATGCTCTGAGGGTTCGATGTTAGCACCGTAAGCGATATAAATTGTTTCTGCGCCGAGTTCTTCAAGGTAGAGTCGCTTCATTTCAGATGCGTCAGTAATCACGGCTGGGAACGCAGCGGTTGCCATTTTTGCCGCCCATTTGAAGTAGATGGCACCGATCCCTTTCCATTTTGGACGTAGCCACTCCATTCCATCAACATTGATAACGGCAGTTTTACCTGCGATACGGAAGAACCATCCGAAGGGACCGTTACCTGCATTCCACGTTAGAATAACGTCCGATGCTGCAAATGAGGCGTGCAAGGTTGCCAGAAGACTGTGGCTGAGGGTACTGAACATCTTATGTTCTATACTCGGTAGGTAAACGAGTTTGATGCCTTTCCATTCCGCCGGTCTCTCTTTGAAGAGTGCCTTACGACAGTAAACGATGACTTCATGTCCGGCTTCTACCCAGCGGGGAGCGAGTTCACCCATAATAGTTTCCAGACCACTATAGGTGGCAGGGAGCCCGCGTATACCCAATACCCGAATTCTCATCCTTATTTTTTCCTCGTCCCAGGATCCGTTGCAAATTAAATTGTGCTGTTAAAGCAGAATCTGTCTTTATTTTTCAGTAGGTTTTGTATATATTATACTCGTTTTAGGCGCGAAAGTCCAATTTCTTTTAACGACGGATAGCCTATGCGCAACGCTTTATGCCTTTTGATGATTCAGTGACGATAAATCTTCATTTTTTTCGTGCAGCTTGCAAGCCGAAACTTGCTATTCAAACTTACCACGGAATTCGAGTGAGAAATTTGGCTTCGATTTCATTTGCGTTTTCGTATACAGCCCAACGATTTCCCCAGTTCCGTCGCCAGACCCGCGCCCATTCTGCATAGAGTGAGTATTTTCCAATCACGACCCAGTTGGCACCGACTGACAAACGATGTTCGCTTTGCGTAATTCCCGACAAGGGTGTCCATACATCATCTTTCGGGGCGTCGGGCGGGTGTTCCTTATCAATGTTGCCTGATCCGTGGCGTTCTAATTCATAGCCGAAAACGGTCTCAAGTCTATCTGTCCATCGGTGACGCAGTTCTAACCATAGGTTGTCAGCGTCGGAACCGATTTGATGTCCAATTGGTGTGGTAAAGTGTTTGTAGACATTTACCGGATTCACATGCGTATACGCGTATTGGTTGATAAAGGCATACTCGGCATGGAGATCGGTATTTGGAATACCTAAAGGATCTGTAAGGTATATGCCACCGAGGATACCAAACTTCGTATCCCAATGTTTAAAATTCGCCGCTGGGTTCCCGTCATCAACCATCAGTTCGCCATAAATTTCAAAATCGTCTACCAGACGGAGTCGCATATCTACGCTCATGAGAACGTTGTCGCCGCTGCCACCGACACGACCATCGGCACGTGAGATCGGCTGCTCGTTGATGAGATAGATATTGACCGGGTTGAGATACCCCGGCTCAAAACGGTTGCCGTAGATGACGACTTCAGAGATGCCGAAGCCGAACCTATCCCAGAAATACCCTTCAACTCTGTGTCCCGAAATATACTTATCGTTAATGTCCTCCGCCATATCTTCTAATACACCCGTAAATGCGGTAAAGGTGACAGATTCATAATTCGCTTGCACCTTGATCATGTCCATGGCTAACGGATTTTTGGAGATTAGGAGGCTATCGTGGTAACCGGGTCCCCATTGAAGCGTCTCTTGTCCAAGCTGCAGTTCAAACCACGGTAAGTTAAATTTCAGATAAGCATTAATTGCCGTTCGATTTTTGAGTCTACCCTCCGCTTGCCTGATTTTTGTTTCATCCGGAAAGAAATCGTCAAAGATTTCGCCGTATACGAATCTATGTGCTATATCGGTCGTAAAAGCAAAAGTTTCGCCAGCCTGCCCATAAAGGTGTGGATAGAGCGTCGTAACAAGCATGTTTCCTTCAACGGGCTGCTCGTCCGATAGGTTATCAACGAGGTGTGTGATGACTTGTTGTGAACTCCTGAGATCGAAGGAGAAACGATAGTCGTCACCTGCCATCGTCATCACGTGCAACCGTCCGCCATTCTGCTGATCGCTGATCGTTGATCGCGGACTGCTATTTTGCTGACGCTTATTTGAAAACTCAAGGGCTTCCCGGTAAAATGCTAAGAGTGCGTTTAGCTGTTCTTGGTCGATAGTGCTGAGTGTGATTTCGCCGTTTTTCTGTTTTTGATGTACTTCCAAGAGATAGGAAACGACCTGTTTGCGGGTGAGTGGTAACGACCCGCGCGCGATACCTGGCAAAACCCGTTTATTAAGTAAACGATGAATGAAACGATAGGTTTCACGATTAAAGTCAGACAATTCTTGCTTTAGTGGCACATTGATGAGTGAAGCGGCTTCTGCAGTGGGAAGAGCCAGCGCAAATATGGCAAAGTAAATAATTAACAAATTACGTAAAAGCATCATGTTTATGAATCCATCCTATGGTCTTATAATACTACTTCCGTATCAACATTTTCCGCGTTGCCGTGAACTCGCCTGCGGTAAATGTGTAAAAATAGACAGCGCTCGCCACAGGTTCGCCGAGTCCATTTCTACCGTCCCAATACGCTGCACGGCTCCGCGAGTCGTAGTATCCCGCAGCCTGATACCCTAAATCCAACGTCCGCACAAGTTTGCCATCCGTAGCATAGATAGCGATGCTGACTTCCGCAGAGGCTGCTAACTCATACGGAATCCATGTCTCAGGGTTGAAAGGATTTGGGAAGTTGGCAAGAAGTGCGGTTTCGGCAGGTCTCTGCGTCACTGCTGTAGGGGCTGCCCCTACACCTACAACCTCAATATCCAATTCCATATCGGGGTTCTGTTTAAGAAGTTTCCGAAGCGGGGCATAATCTTGGATTGGATTTCCGGCAAGCCGTAAGGATTCTAATTTCGTCAACTTTGCCAGTGGAGAGCCATCGCGTATTTTATTATCTCGGAGATGTAGGGTCCGGAGATTGACTAACTTTGAAAGTGCCGAGATGTCGCGTATCTCATTATAATCCAGCCATAAAGATTCGAGTTTCGTTAATTTTGCCAAGGGAGTGATGTTCCCGATCTGACTGTCCCAGAGAGATAACCCTTTTAATCGTGTTAAGTCGGAAAGGCGTCGGACACCGGTATTACCAATCTTGTTGCCTCCACCTCCAATCAATAACCATTCTAATTGCTTTAATCCTGTCAGTGGACCGACGTTGGTAATCTCGTTCTCATCGAGGTCTAACGTCTTCAACGCTTTGGCGTGTTCGAGTCCGGTAAGGTTTTTGATTTGTTTATTCCGCGCATCCAGATGGGTTAACGTTTCCAGGGCTTTGTCTGTGATGCGGGCATTCGGACCGAGTTTCAAGGCTGTTCGCACGGCTTTCGCCAAGTTCTGGTCGGGAATTTGCACGACTTTCGGTTTCGGTTCCGATTCTTCGAGTTCCCATAGACGGACGGTCCGATCATCACTTCCAGTAACAAGCCGTTTGCCATCCGGACTGAACGCTACGCTCGTGACCGTGTCTGTATGCCCTGAAAGCATATGGATACGCGTGCCAGTATTCGTGTCATACAAAAGTACCATCTTATCATAGGTCCCCGCAGCGATTATCTTTCCATCCGGACTGAATGCCGCGCTCGTGGGCTGCCCCGAACTTCTAAAGGTTTGTATGATTGTACCGGTGTTAGTATTCCATAACTGGAGGGCAACGAATCCACTTGCTGTAGCGATTTGTTTGCCATCCGGGCTGAACGCTACACTAAAGACAGGAGCCTGACTGTAACCGGGATCCGGCTGCCGTTTGAGTGTCCGTATGTGCCTACCATTAGTCCTCCACAATCGGACAGTATCATCCCAACTCCCTGTAGCGATTTGTTTGCCATCCGGACTGAACGCTACACTTAATACCGAACTCGTATGTCCTTTGAAAGTCCGTATAGACATGCCAGTATTGACGTTCCACAGCCGGACGGTGTTGTCATCACTTGCTGTAGCGATTTGTTTGCCATCCGGACTGAACGCTACACTTAATACATGGTGGGTATGTCCTCTGAAAGTCCGTATATGCATGCCAGTGTTAACATTCCACAGCCGGACGGTCTGATCCAGACTTCCTGTCGCAAGACGCTTCCCATCCGGACTGAACACTACACTGGTAACCCAGCCTATATGTCCTGTGAGTGTTTGTATATGTTCACCTGTATTAGCATTCCACAGCCGGACGGTTCCAGAGTCATCTGCACTTGCGATTTTATTTCCATCGGGTGAAAACGCAACATCTATGACTCGACTCACATGTCCACTGAGCGTCCGACTTTTGCTTATATCAGTTTCTGGTTTCTCGGGTGCGATCGCGAGTTGCCCTGGCGTGATTAGTCCTATAATAACATCTTCAATAAGCGAACCATCAAGGTTGGCACGCCGAATGCGACCTGCTGTGTCCGTCCAATACAACTTGTCGTCCGCGGCATAGACCCCCACGGGGACATCAACGTTTCTAACAATTGCGCGGATGTTTTTAGGGTTTGCCCTAATGTTCGCACGTCTAATGTTCCCAGATGCTTCGTCTACCTTCTCTGCCCAGTAGAGATGATCCCCTGCTATAGTGATGTTTCCTAACGTCCCCGAACTTCGTAAAAAAGTCTGGACGTTCTTTCCGTTGAGGTCTGCGCGTTGGATATGTTCTCTGCCATCCGTCCAATAGAGCTTATTGCCCAGAGTATCCACGGTGATATATTTCGGAGAATTTAGACCTGTGATAAGATTTTGAATATTTGAACCGTCAAGGTTGCACGTTTGAATGTTACCCTGAGTATTCGTCCAATAGAGCTTGCCTTTCCCGGGATGAACGGCGATGCCAAATGGAGTACTTGTAAGTTTAGTGATCTCTACAGGAGGAAAACTGCCGTAGGATTCATTACGCATAATTATTGCACAGGAAAGTTCATCAGCAAAAGGATCCTCTGCTATCCAGTAAAGTTGACGTTCTGATCTATCAAAAACAAAATCCTTTACAAAATTTGCAATAATCCATTCGGTCCCATCAGGACTATAAAATTCATTAGATTGCGTATCTACCCAATATATATCAGGATGTTCCGAGGGATTGATTAGTGTCTCTTCTCGAGAAACAATAGTATCAAAGTGAACCGGCTCGGAAACGCCAGCGACACTTACATAGAGTGTATGACTGAGGTATTCCGGTGAATATCCGAGATATAGGAAACTCTGCGCTCGTCCATTTGCATCGGTACGGGGGGTTGTATCGGAGAGGTAGCCGTGATCAGTTCTGATAGATTCTGTTGGAGTACTTTCAATTGGGTAAGGTGTTAGACGAAATATAACTTCAACACCCACCACTGGCTTACCCTTGGCATCCAGTACTTCAACGACAAACGGTTTGGGGAGCCAAGTGTTTGGGACCCCGCGTTGGTTGTCTCCAGAGACTTTTCGGAGGGTCGCAGGAATTCGGTCCGCAGCATTCGTAACACCATCACCGTTGATGTCTGTCCGGTTTTGACGAGCGTCCCGGACCTCGTTTTCTCGAATAGAGAAAGCCTTGTTTGTGAAATTTCCACGCTTATCAATAACACTAAGTGTAACAGTACTGTCGGGGTTTAATGTCAATTCAGTGGTGACAAATTCAATCGTGTTACTTCGTCCGTTTAACAATTTGCAAGCGAGTAGGCCTGCTCCGTTTTCTTCCGGGTTATTGTCTGGAAACCCTATAAGGTGTGCCTGATGTAACCCGTCAGCATCGGTTATTTCAAAGCGTAAGCGGATTGCATTCGGTGGATAGGCGTGGGATGGAAGCATTTCTATTGTTGTCCGTGCTGTGTCAATATTGGTCGGATTTTTGTTGAAGTAAGGATGTACATCTAACCATTCAGCAGCACATTTAGACAATCGTATAAAATGTCCTCCAAACCCGTAAGACATAATCCCGCCGGTGCGCCAATCGTGAGGCAACCCAAAAGCGTGCCCTAACTCGTGAATTGCAAGGGGCATGTAGTCATCAACCGGATCATCACAAATGCCCTCATGCGTTACGAGTGCTAAATTACCACCACCAACTCCTCCACTTGCTATATCAAGACTTGCTACGATGAGATAAATATTCTTTGATGTATCAAATCGTTCGAGGACTTCTGGGTATACTTTTCCACTAACAAAGACTGGGTCCGTGCTTTGATAATGTGCGGTGCCAAACCGTCCATTGACATGGTGGACCACGACCTTCCCGGCTCTATCCGTTTCAAGTTTGAAGGTCTTTCTGCCAAATCCGTGGCGTTCCATTTCGTCGGCGTAAAACTGTTGTACGTCTTTTAGCAACGTATCCATTTCGGCATCCACATTCCGACCGAGTTCGATGTCTTTCGGGATAAAGTGGATCGTTCGGACGACATACTCAGGTGAGTCCCCTTGTGCGAAACTATTGGGTGAAGCGATACATGTAAAAATCATCAAAAATGTAATAATAGAGCACGTTTTTGTTATTTGCTTTCTTATTTTCATAAATTCTTCCTTGAAGCCAAAGCGTCATCTGCAGTAGCGAGGTTAGGAAACCTCGCCTACTACCCGTCCGGTAGGTTCGGTTTTGCGGCGTACTCGCCCAAATGTGATGGGCATTCCCAACCGCACCGATCTGTCTATCTATGGTAAACCTTAGAATTAATTGGGCACTATAGATCAAAAACCAACCGCCCTAACAAATCAGAATCAACGGTATGAAGTGCTTATGCACTTCAATCAACGGTATTCAGGTTTCCGTGTGGCATGAACCGGGGTATGAAGCCCGTGTGGGCTTCCACGTCCTTATCAAGGGGGAATAGTGTCTGTTTATTTTTCAGGGTTACCATATTTTTCAAATTCACTATAAAACGCATTATATAAAAATGGATTTTTGCGCAAATCCTACTACTATTAAAGACACATTTTTTTCTGAAAGGTTACATCGCGTGAAAAAAAAATATTTTTTTAGGCAACGGCTTGCAACTGGAGCAGGTTTTTGTGGGTGTCTGGTTAAAGTCGCGATCGGGAAATCGCTCCTATCCGAGACTCCCAAAATAGAACATTTTAATTATACCCTAATTCTTCCATAATTTCATAGAAAATTAAAGCGATTTCTGGGTGAATATCAAACGGTTTTCGTGCCGGGACGGGATGCAACGTCTGTCGTGCGTATGCTTGAAATGTAGCATCTGTTGGCAGCTCACAGAAATCGCATAACGCTGCAAGCACTTCGTCTGGTTTTGCTGTTAAATCCTCAAAACGGACGAGATGCGTACAATCCGGGGAGGTCTCCATTAGACGGATCCCTGCGCGCATGGTGACGATCCATTCTACTGCCGCTCTGTCCAAGTGTCGCTCGAAATGTTCTATTTTATCGGCAACTTCAGAGAGAGCGGGATCTGTTTTGACGAGTTGTTCGACTAAGAGTCGCCACTTCCGGTCTTCGACCCCCCACCAGTCGTGTTTCTCTCCGTTGCGATGAACCCCGAGTCGCTTTGACCAAGTTGCGATGGATTGACACGTATCCCATCCGTTACGGACAAGAAAAACAAAGCGTGCGTCGGGGAATATGGCACGCACGAAATCTACTCTGAAGATGAGTTCTGGATATTTGTCGACGAGGCGTTTTGAACGGGTTGTTGACAGATAGGCACCGAACATCTGGGTGGCACGGTGGCGCATTTCGTCTGTCGCATCTTCTGCGGTGAGACGGTATTTTGCGTGGCTTTGGCTGTAGTTTCCGATGACATCTTCATGCGGATGAATGAGGTGCCATATCGCTTTGGGTTCGTTGAGATAACCGACCTCTCTGTGCATGGAGAGGACGATGCCGAGTATTGTGGTACCGCTGCGTCCGGTCCCTAAGATGAAGATCGGTTTTTTAACGGGTTTGTATTTACTATTGTTTGCGGCGACCTTTTTCAGGATGGAAAAGACGAGCGGATTTATCCAACGTCCTTTTGTCGTCACGGGTCGTCCTTCAAAGAAGGCGTAACTCATGAGGCGTGTTAGGACCTTCGTCGGGCGGGTTTTGATGTAAAGTGGATTTATTTGTGCAATCATTTTTTAAGCTATTAAATATGGTCACTGCTCCACTATGTTTCGCAGTGGTTTTCAGCGAGTTTCGACCTGCTTTGGGTGTTTGAAGGTTTCTGCCTTCACGGGAAACCATCGTTTTAAACGGAAGTACAGATCAGATTTAATCGTTAAAAACTCTTCTTTTTAGGGTTTGGGGGATACTCTTCATGCGATCAAGGTTAAAAAGGAACGCCCCTCCCAATTTTACGGGAAACGTTAATAGATGAAGTATCAAACTGGCGATATTCGGCTGAATTGACACGGGACTGTAGTTATGTTTCTTCATAAGGGCTGCGGTTATGGTCTGATTGAGATAAATTTCAGCGGAACTGAGTTCGCCTTTTTGCCAACTGTGGGCACGATGTGGGTTTATTCCCAATTCCTGCGGTTTGTCTTCTGCGACGGAAGAACCTACCTGTGGGACTTGGAGCATTGTATTGGTATATGAAATATTGGCGAAGTCACAGACTGCTTTGACGGTGGCTTCTGGATGTGTAAGAAGTTCCTCAAAGTAGATAGAAATGACCCGCTCATGATTTGCAAACTGATCTGCAGCGTTGACAGCGGTCCGCCAGATGTGGCTGATGGTGATTGGGTGATAATTGACCCAATCGCGAAACGTTTCTTTTATCGGCATATCGCTCCCGCCAAGGAATCGGCGTTTCCACTTCCGCTTTTGGGATAACAGGACATCGCGCGGATCTCGGATCATGTTGATAATTCGTGCCTCTGGATAAAGCTCAAGGATGTCCTTGATGTAAAATACATTGCGCGGTGTTTGATCGCAGGGAATAGTTTTGTCGTTTTCGGCTGCTTCATGATGGAGAAATGCTAAGAAGAGGCGTGCTGGTGTTTCAGGATATACGGTTAGACTGTCAAGAAATATTTCTGCCTCTTTTAGGAAACGACGCGGGTTTCCCTGTGTGCGGTAACCTTCCCGTTGGACGCAGCAGAGTGATGCTGCGAGTTTTGATGTGTTTATTTTCGGCAGTTCAGATGAAAAGGGTGGGGCGCATAACTGTCCAAAGAAATGGAGTTCACCAAAGGTATAAACGTCCGGATGTTTTCCTAAGATGCGTCCCATCATCGTTGTGCCACTGCGACTGTTACCAACAACAAATACCATGTTTTTAACTATTAAATCTGGGCATCGTTCCACTACATTCCACGATGGTATTTGATGAATTCCAACGCGACTGGGAAGATGTACTTTCTAAGCGGATAGGGACAAGACCTATCCTGACTATCTCTTTATACTGAGGATGCCAAAACTATTTTTAGGGGTGACGAGTTCTGTCGTTTTTCCTGACCATTCCTGAATGCGTACTTCGATTTCGCCAGAGCCTTCCATTTCGGCATTGCCCCCGTTTGTTGCCTTGAGTCTTTCATCGGCGACATAACGATACGTGACATCACCTTTGTAATGTTTGCCATCAATCACGATTTGTGGCGTGTGTTGTTCACCTGTGCGATTGCTGATGAAGACGGCGAGGTATTCCGTTTCATTTGCGTCATTTTTCTTACCAACGGCTTGTGCCTGGATACCGGGCATCTGTTGCTTTGCATAAGTGATAGCACCTTCAAAGCGGGGTGGGTTTTTGATTGACACGGTGAACTGTGTGTCTGCTTGCGCGAATGCTTCGCCGATGAGTTGGAAAGTAGGATAGACGGCGCGCCGGATGGTGTTACCGAAATCTGATTTTGGTTCGCCACCGTATTTCCAAAAGGTTCCGGGGGTCGGAGGCGTTATCGGGGAAAATACAGGAAATCCTTTACCGGGCCCAGCGATGACATGAAAGTTCGCTTGTGTGATATTAGGTATCGTTAGCATTTTTAGGAAAAAATCGCCAGCAAACATTGCATGAAGTTGTGTATTGGCGACGCGGTTCGCAGGGTTCGCGATGTTCCATTCGGTTATCCACATCTCCTTGTTTGGAAAAAGTTTCTGATAGTAGTCGAGAGCCTCTGCGACCCCGAAATGAATCCATCCCATGAGGTAGTGCCGCATCTCCTCTATCTCTTTTTTCTGAACTGCTTTGTAGGCATAAGCGTGAACGGTGTAAGCGTCGTAAAAACTGCTGTCCGCTGCAAGCCCTTCGTCCCATTTCCGTTGCTGTCTTTTTACCAACCACCCTTCTTTGTGGAAGCCGAGAGGCGTGGCACAGACGGATACTTTTATGTCGGGGTTAACAGCTTTCATCGCTGCGGCGTGTTTCTTGGCTTCGGCGATGTAGTTTTTGACTGTTTGGTATTTGTTGAGATAGTGTGGCAGATAATACTCGTTGCCGAGTTCCCAGTGTGTAATGTGATACCCTTTGCTTTTGGCGTAGCCGACCCATGCTGCGCTCTCTTCTGGGCTGCCTGTCCATAGATTCACGACAACAACAGGGGTTATCTGTAGTGTGTTACACAACTGCATGAAATCGTCAAAATCGATTTTACCGTTTCTTCGCTCCTGAAGTTTAACGTAATTGTCTTTGTTTCGTTTATTAAGTTTTGGATTGAGCGTTGAGTCCATTTCATTCTGAAAAAAGCCGCTGTGTTCCCAATGGTAGAAGTTACCTACCGTACCCCCTGGAAACCGTAAGGTCTTCGGCGCGAGTGCTTTGGTTAAGTTAACAAAATCGGTATCAAGGTAACCATAATCACCGCTTATCATGTTTGTATTGAACCCATAGAGTGCGTGCCGGAGCGGTTGCGTCGTGCGTGTGTCAATCTCTAAGCGGAGTGCATCAGGTGGTGGTGCTTGCTCTCGACAGCCGATGTTCAGAGACAATAATATCGCAACGGCTATCAGCGGTTTGTAAATAGCGGATAACAGATAGTAGAGATAGGGGTTCTCTGCCCGTTGGTCAGGGGGTTGGGTAACCCAACCCCTACGATGGATAATGGAGATTCTGTATAGCAACCCCCATCGGGGCGACTTATGTGATGTATTCATAGGGTGATCTTCAAAGGTCTATAGGTTGAAAGCGATCTGTCGCTGGCGAACATGAGACCAGCGCAGAGCCAGAAATAGAATCCGTAACCTCGGAATTCAAGGGTTCGATTGAAAAAGAGTAAGAAGGCAGTAATGACAACGAGGCAGAGCATAATAATTGAGATTTGTCGGGTCAGGCGCGACACAGCCAATGGTGTGTTAACAGATTTCCTGTAAAGGTCTAAAGCGGCACGGAAGAGTCGGTAGAATATTAGCGCGAAAAAACCGAGTCCCAATAAGCCGTAGAAACAGAGGATTGCGACCCAATACACGTCCTTGAAACCGTTTTTGCTGAGTATTTTCAAGAGGAAAGAACGTTGGCTGGCATTCAGTTTTTCAATCGTGGTATTTTGATCTGCGCCGTAGCCTAAGATGGGTTTGTTCACAAGGACTGTTGGAACGTTTCCGATTAAGGCACCGAGTCGTTGTTTCTGTGCGACACGGACGTAGGAACCCGAGAATACGCCAGTTACGTTGCCGATAAGTCCTACCCTTGCTTTACGGGGGTTTATGTACTCAAGGTTAAAAGGGTTGACGATTGCTAAAAGGATCCCAAAGACCATCGCGATTGATAATGCTAATTGCAGTGTCTTTTTCCAGCCGTACTGAAAGTAGAACCATGCGCCTCCGGCAAGGAGTGCCGAGAAGGTAGCCGCTCGTGAGTATGAGCGGGCGATAAAGAAGAACAGTATCGCCGCGCCGAGCAGATTCAGGTACTCCAGTCGTCTAATACGGGAGAGGTAGATGACAAGGACGAGGATCATGAAAACCCCGTAAATCACCGTGTCGCCTAAAGTTCCGTAGACGCTCCCAATTTCTCTGCCGAGTTCAAGGAGTCTGTATTCTTTTGTGAACCCACCTATGGTAAGTGTGGTTTCGCGCGGTAGGAAGAAATTGAATGCGGCGGGTCCACCCGCCCACTGGATGATACCTGCCCCGATTTGGAAGATACCGACACCAAGGATTATGCGTAAAAAAGTCGCAATTCGTTTTTCTGAGAGGTTGGAATTTGCGATAAGATAGAAAAGAACGATGAATCGCGCGAATGGACGGATGTTGTAAAGGCTCCCTATCAGTGGGGATCCATTGACTAACATTGACAGCAGTACGACGCTGTAAAAGCCGATAATTGGTAAGTCGATTGCTGTTTTGACGAAAGGGATGCCTCTGTAGAGTTTATGGATAACGAGTTTCCCGAAAGCCACGTAGATGAGCATCTCGCCGAAGAATCTTAAGTAGGAGTAAAGGGCATCGCTAACGGGTAAAAACTTCAGTATAAACTCTTCAAAAGCGACGTATCCTGTCAGAAAGTAAATCATATTTTATTCGCTGTTAGCGGTTGGCTATTCGCTATCCGGCATTTGTGCTAATTGCTATCTGCTATCCGCCACACCAAGCGGAGAGATCTCTGTTCAGTAATTCAGCTAATTGTTCGTTAAACGGCTTGAAGTATGCCATCTGTTGTTTGCGGGTTTCTGGATCCAGCGGTGGCGGTGTCCAGTTCTTATCCTTCTGAGGTTTTTCGCTCCAATTGAGGACGGCTTTTCTGAGTTTGTAAGCGGCTGCGTCCGGCACAAGTTTCCTTATGGCTTTTCTGAGTGGATTGTGAGATGCGAGGAATTGTGTGAAGAGGAAGTTGAATCCTTCCGAACGCGGCATCGTGGCTTGATTGTGTCGTTCCCCTATTGCAGGTTTGAAATCAGCGGGGATCCGCATGTGATTGAAAACCTGTTGGCAGACGGCTTCAGCGTTTTCCTTCAAATCGTCAGTTAAGAAGCAGTGGACACGATCTGAGCCGAATTGCTCTATCAAATTCTTGATGTGTGGGTAGTAGATACCGTTGTACTGATAAGCACACTGTCTCCATTTAAACCGGTCTTCGTTCAGGCGTGCTTCCTCAGTGGCGAGTGCTGCTTCGTAGGTTTTGATGTTTTCCCAACCTCTCCGGCGTGCCCACCAATAGGCGGAATAGGCACGGGCAACGGGTTCCCGCAAAAGAACGACGAGATGTGCCTCTGGATTGTGTTCGTAAATCCGTTGCATAACTTCTGGGAAGTGCATCACCATCACGTTCTTAGCGATGAGTTGTTTATCCTCAATTTCCTCGTCGGGCCCTTCGCCTGCAAAGTATTTCGCGAAAGCCCGTTCATACCCTTGTGTGTATTCGTGTTCTTGAAGGAAAAAGGTCATCTCTGACTGTGGATGCGTATGAATATCTGGATGTTGTGCCAAGTAGCGGAGCAGTGAAGATGTACCCGATTTTTGCGCTCCGACAATCATTAACTGGATTCTTTTAGTCATAATTTTTTGCCAATGTGGGGGTTGGAAAGATGGAAGGGCGGAAGGATAGGGCCCAGTTTTCCAATTTTCCACCCCCTGCTCTCCCGTCCAAAATTCTCATAGAAATTAAAGAGACCAGGGTAAAGGTTTCCTAATGCGTTCACTGAGGGCATGAATATCGGATTTGTAATAGTCGGTTAAACGGCGTTGTGTCTCTTCTGACATCTGAATTTTCTTATCAGGTTGCGTGTTTAGACGGAGGTAAAGCGGTTCAATTGTTTTTCTGATTCTCCGCAGCGGTGTATGGACAATCGGTTTGTTATGTGTCCACCGTCGGAGTCGGAATCGGAAGTCTCGATATTTCCGATGCAGTTCGGAGTTTCTCATGTTCTCGGAACGGTTTGTTACTTTAAAGGCGTAGTTGCTATAAAAATCGGCATCTATCCCGGCGAAGTTGCACAATTCTGTCATGATGTTCAACGGTTGTGCCGCGAGTTCTTCATAAAAAAGGATGTGGATGCGTGCCGGACCGAATAGATTAAAATAGGGTTCCAAATAGATAGTATAGCAGCCCTGTTGGAGTGTTTGCAAGTATTGTTCTTCCTGCTGCCCAGCGGCAAAGAGCAGATCGACGTAAGCGTCGAAACTTAGTGTTTCTGGTAATTTGCCGATTTGCTTTGCGAACCGATACCAAGAGATGAGTCTTGAGATGGGTTCGCGCAGGCTGAAGACTAACTTCGCGTGTGGTAGCGATGCTGCGATTCGTTCACGCGCCTTGTCGCAATAGAGATAGTCTGGTGTTGATTCAACCCGTAGCTGCTTTTCATCAGTGTTGGGGAATAGGTGGTTGTACGTTTCCACATCGCCTTTGTATCGGTATTTTGAAGGGAGTGGATAATCGGTGTTGAGGAAGAAACGGGTTTCTTTATAGGTAGCAGCGCAAATAGCCGGATGGTCGGCGAGATAGGTGAATAGTGACGTTGTTGCCGCCTTCGTTGTGCCGCCTACAATAAGATAGTGGTAATCTGCAACGTTTTTCATAACCATTTAAAACCAAGAAACCTTTGTCTTTCGGAGGAGGCGCGTCAAGTTTCCGACAGCGAGTAGTGCGGTGATTGGGACGGCGAGTGCGACCCCTGTGAGTCCCCTTATTTCAATCAATCCATACGCCGCAATGAAATTAAGAAACGCCATCGTTACCATGTTTGCGAAGATGGCTTTGTAAGCCTTTTGTGCGTAAAGTCCGGCATTCAGTATGGGTATCAGACATGAAAATATCAATCCTGCGCTGAGCCAAAAGAGGAGTTGTCCAATTAATTCGATAGAGGCTTGATCGGTCGTGCCTCTCCCATACAAGATCCAACTGATTTTTCCGTGGAATATCAGCAGGATTAGGATGACTGGAGTGCCGATGATTATGGCGGTGCGTACATTTCGGTTGAGCGTGTGTCCTAATTTCTTTTTATCGTTTGCTGCGTGGTCTGTTGCCATATCGGGCAGCCCTGTTGTTGCAATGCTAATCCCGATGAGTGTTTGTAACGCCGAGAAAATCTGGAAAGCAGATTTATAAAGTGTAATCGCGCCGCCTCCGAGTTGCGAGACGAGGTATATCTCGACCAACAGACGGTTTGTGACTTGTCGAATTGCGAAACCGAGGGTTGGTAAGGTGACCGTGTTCTTCAAAGCGCGGAGTGTGTCTACAGAGATGCCTGTGAGGGTATACCGATGTCCCGTTCGATACGTTCCGATACACAACCCTCCGAAGTATATGGCAAAGCCGCCGGTGTATGCTACCGCAATCCAGTTTTCAAGGTTCTCGGTGTTCCATAGGACTAAAAATATAACCGCTGCGGTGCCAGCAGGTAGCGCGTTTCGGAGTGCTACCGTTTTAAAGCGTTGTTGGCTGTTCAGGAAGGCACCGAGGACGGTGCTACCGGATCCGAAGACAAGGATCGGCGCACAGAGTCGTAACAGGGTTGTTCCTTTTTCGACATCAACGGTCGATCTCGCTAATAGTCCGCCTGCTATCCACGGCGCGAGAAGTTCGATTAGGATAAAAATTCCGAATCCGATACTTATTAAAGCGAACAGAAGGCTATTGGTGAAATATTGGTATTCTGCGCGAGGCATCTCCTTTTCACGTGTAACAAAGAGGGGGACAAGGCTAAATTTAGCACCTTCTCGGACAATTGTATCAACAACGAACACGATCGTCAATGCGGTTATCAGCGCGTCTGCTGTATCGCTGAAGCCGAACCGTCTTGGGATTAACAGGACACGGACGAGGAGGCTCAATCCCATGCCAGCACACGTAATTACCATTACCCAAAGGGTTTTGTAACGGTTGTCGGTTGTCGGTTGTCGGTTGTTGGTAACTCCTTGTGGCTGTTGCGTATTTCTTGATGCCATAGTGGTCGCAAAGTTTGCAAGTTCAAGTAGCCGATGGCTATTCACTTCCAGCTATCGGGTAGATTTTTATGAATTTCGATGTTGGTGAACGGGCTGGAGGTCCGTGGTCCTACAGATTTTGCCCAAGCCGCCATTCTATTCAAGCCCTCTGGAAGTTCGACCTGCGATGTGTTTCCGAAGACACCGTGAAATTTTTCGTGTGAACAATAGGCGTGTTTCACCTCTTCTCTGGCGCGTACATTGATAACACTCACCTCTTTTCCCATTGCTGTCATCACCATATCCGCCAATTCGTTGACAGTCACGTATTTATCGGAGCCGACGTTAAATACTGCTCCCGATGCTTCCGGGATATCCACGGCGCGAGCGATATGTGGGGCGACATCTGCAATATGCGTAAAGGCACGCGTCTGCTCTCCGTCTCCAAAAATTACTAAAGGTTCCTCTTGCATGATGTTGTTCATGAAAATGCCGATGACGTTTCGGTACTTATCCCCAATGTTCTGGAGTTCACCGTAGACGTTGTGGGGTCGGAAGATGGTATATTCCAAGCCGAAGAGCCGTTTAGAGACGGCGAGTTCCTGTTCTACAGCGTATTTGGCGATACCGTAAGAATCTTCCGGCATCGGTTGAAGTCCTTCATGCATTGGCAGCTGGTTTTCACCGTAGACAGCGATAGACGAGGTGAACACAAAGCGTTTAACGTTATGGTTTACGGCGGCGTTTATAAGGTTTACACTGCCGATGAGGTTGTTCTGATAGTTGAATCGTTTGATAAAGTGGCTCAATCCCTCTGCCGCATAGGCAGCGAGGTGATAGATATAGTCGAATTGATGCTGCTCACAGAGTTGGTTTATCAGCGCAACGTCAAGAATGCTGCCTTCAACAAAGGTTACGTTTGAATTGAGATTTTCACGGAAACCGCCGCTGAGATCGTCAAGTGCGACGACCTCTGTGTCTCCTTGGCGGAGAAGTTCGTTAACGACGTGCGTGCCCATAAAGCCCGCACCGCCTGTAACTAATGCTTTCTTCTTCATAATATAGTTTTCAGTTTTCCTACAGAAATTGTTGATAGACATTCATAATTCTTTCATAGTGAATGTCGGCGTTAAATTCCGTTTCCATTTTGTCGCGACCGATGCGTCCCATTTCTGCAGCATCGTCTTTATGCTCGAACATCCACAGTAGCCGGTCTCGTAGTGTTTCTGGTTCACCCGATGGGACGAGAAATCCGTCAACGCCGTCTACGATGAGCTCTGGGATTCCACCGATATCGGCACCGATGACGGGTTTACCGTAGGCATAAGATTCTAAGACGGACATTGGACAGTTTTCGTACCACTCTGAGGGTAGGACTGTGCAGATGCTGTTCCGAATAAGTTCGCGGAGTTCGTCGCCCTGCTTAAAGCCGAGCAGGTGGATATGTTTGCATCCGTTTTGTTCGATGATCTGTTGGACTTCTGACATCGCTTCACCATCACCAACGATATAGATCGGAAGGTCCGTAAGGGGGAGGGCTGCCTCTATAAGCGTCAGGATGCCTTTGCTCCGATGCACCCGTCCGAAATAGAGAATATAATTCCCTTCGGAGAAGTTCGGAGTGATGTCGGAGACATCGACGAAGTTGTGAACGGTCGAGATTTTATCTTCAGGCATACCGTGAGAAATCATCTTTTTTCGGAGGAAATGGGAGACCGAGATGAAATGGTCAAACTTCTTAACGGCACCAAGCATCTTAGAGACGTAAGACTCGGTAACACTCAACGCCGTGCGAGCGAGTGAGCCTCTATTGCATCGCTTTGGAAGGGCGCGCCAAAAGTGTTTGCCTTCGCATGCCTCGCAGATCTGGTCGTTTGAGAGATGGCTGTAGACGGGGCAGGTGAGCTTGTACTCGTGTAATGTCTGAATAAGCGGAATTCCGTCTCTTTTGAGGACTTCCAAGATTGAGGCGGTGAGTTTACCGTAATAGATATGGAAGTGTGCGAGGTTGATGTCTGTGTCCTTTAACAGCTGTCGGATTGATTTAACAGCGTCATGTGAATACAAAAAACGGAGTAAGTCTCCTGCGCCGGGATGCTCGAAGTCCGCGCCTCTTGGGAAATAGTTTTCCCATTCAGACGGCTCGTTATTAGGACTGGCTGCTGTAAATGGGACAACTTGGTGTCCGTGCTTTCGTAACAGTTCAGCAAGGGTGAAGAAGTACCGGTCAGAACCACCACGGACATGGTAATTTTGTGAGACGTTCAGGATTGTACGTTTCATCGGTAATGTCTCCTTTTAGGATTATAAGTTATAAGTTAAGAGATTTTCCGTTACTCTAAACCTCATAACCGATAACCACTAATTACTATCTAACAGTGTTGGATATGGGAAACCTGCATCGGCAATTCGTTCGTCTATGAATGGTTCGTAATAGACGGTTCCAACTTGTTTGGTAATCAACTCTCGATCGGTGGCATCTATGATGACATTGGCTATTTCTGTAGCGTCTGAATTGCCCCACCAATTGTTGCTCGCTGTCAGGTTGAACTTTACATTTAGCCGGAGTGCAAAGATGTTTGCATTCAGGTTGTTGTTTTGGATGATAGACTGGACATTTTCACAGAAGATGCCGATCTCATTTTTGGTGATATTGTTTTTTTCGATCTGCGGACGTGTTTGGCGACCGATGGTTCTGATACCGGTGTTATTGTCAAGAATATCGTTATGTTGGATCTGCGCGTCGCTGCCATCTAAAGCGATGGCGATTTCGTTCAGACGCAGTGTGCACTCCGTCACAGTCGGCGAGGTTGTTTTGATGTCCAGTGCGGTTGTGGCATACTCGATGACCGTGCCTCTGATGAAGCTTTCTAAGTCGTGTGTGTGATCGAAAAGGATACCGTTCCAATCCGCGGGTGCTGGTTTGATGTTCTCCGATGTGAGATGGACAAGTTGGGTTACTTCTTCTTGTGCTAACGGGGTTCCGACCTTTAGAATACCTCTCACTGTCAGTAGGGCATTTCGTCCAAATTTGACGGTGGTACCGGGCGAGATGTTCAGAGTTACATTCTGTGGAATCTCCAGCGTGCCCTTCACGATGTAGGTCTTTTCAGGTGTCCACGTTTCGTTTTCGGTGAGTTGATGGTTTTCAAGGACGACCTCGGTGCTTTCTGTTGGGTCTACGGGGTTGGTGGTATTTTCTGTTGTGCAGCCTATGCCTATGGTTAAGTTAAGGCAGAGGATTAGCAGGCAATGTCTTAAGTGTCGAATTTTCATTTTCGTGTGTACAGGTTTAATCATATCGTGATGTAGAATAAAACGCTATTTTGTAGGGTTTGTTGCAAATTGTGTGGATTTTCATTAATATTTCTGGATATGAGGAAACATTGTTCAGAATTTGTTGAATCGAACGAGTCTTCATATTCCGGTTTACCGTTTCGTTAGTATTCACGTTGTTCTTTAAAGGCTCGGTGCAGGAAATAGACTGTAGAGATGCCGAGACCGATGAGGATAAAGAGGATAACAATCGCGGTACCGAGGCGATTTTTGATTGCGTGTCAGTTTGGATTTCGGGACATCGCGGTAGGAAGATGAGTCCTGTTTTTTCTTATCCAAGCTGTGTAAAATTTTGAGGTTGCTGCTGAGAGAGCGTTCGTTTACGAACCTGCTACAGGGATAAGGGATCCAATTTTCCTTTTCACGGGGCGCCCCTGTTTAATGAAGTTGACATCTTTAATTCCCATCGTATTTAACCAAGTAGTCCAATACGTTTTGATAATCTCAAAGTCTTGTAGGTAAGGAACGCCAGAACCTTTATCGTTCCGAAGAGCAATACCAGCCATTAAGAATTTCACATTGTAAGAGCTGAAATCACTTCCTATAGGCAATAAGCCTTCGTTTCCTTGTATTTTCTCTTTCCAATGCGGATCGTTCCGTAATTTGCTAACTTTCATAGATGTTCGTTTAGCACGTTTGGCTTTGATGTTTTTATCAAAATCAAGGTAGCCGTCGGAAAGGCAGATGATAATATTCTGATAATCTTCAAAGAAGTAATCCTCTGCTTCATATTTAAACCATTCCCAGATGTCTGAACCTGTTTGTTGGTGTTTATTAGCAAATTCGTATAATTTGGGAATTGTTTGTAGGACTGAATCCTTTTGCTCCATGAACTCCGGATAACTGCGTCCTGTTCCCGAGTCCTCAATCGTTAGTTTCTCCATGATCTGCCGTGGAATTGAAGGCGCTGTTGGCTGATTTGGAATAACAAAAGAGAGACGGTGTGGATATTGAATGACTTCGCTTACTGCTAAATGAGCTTTAACAAGTTTGTCAAATTGGGTGACAACCTCTGTGATAATTTCGAGGTCCCTCGCTACTTGATCCGGATGTTTCGTTTCAGAAATACGATCTGACGTATCAATGACTACAATGACATTTACACCACCTTTAGATGAGGGGAAAGCCTCTCCATTTAATAAACAGAAAAGTACCATCCATACAACTATAATTTTTTTTCCTTTTTGCATATAAATCTCCGTTACGTTCTATTATCCGTGTATTTTTTAACCGTGTCGTCTTTTAAATCTTGGATGTCTTGAATGTGTTCACGAACATCGGAAGGTAACTCAGCTTTACTTTGTGTAACATACCGACACCATCCGCTCACAAACTCATTTACTTGTGCTTCTAATTTCTTTACGTCAACGATCTGTTTATCGAAAGAGTCTAATAAGTCGGCAATCTCGGTTTCGCACCGATTAATTTCCTTTTGAAAACTCTCTACTTTTTCATTCTGTTCCTTAATCTGACTCAGCAAGCTTTCTCTTTCCGTGGTTAAGCGTGCAATTTCTGCCTGAATAGGTTGTTTATGATTATGTGTAAGGATTTCCAGCTCCTGTTTGGAAGATGTCTCAATGCTATTTTCGTAGTCCATTTTTTCCTGTACTAATTTACCGACCTTTCCTTTCAAATGCTCTATCTCAGTCGCTAAAATAGCCTTCTGAACCATACGCTCATTCTGTTCTGTTCTTTTTATTTTATCCAAGTATTGAGCTTGGACTTCATCTTCGGGTGGGTTTGCTTTTTTCCACATTTTTAAAACAAAATGTATGCCGAAACTAAGAAATACTGAAACGGCAAAGCCTAATAATAAAACCGAGAGAATTTCTAACCAATTATCCTGCCACAGATACTCTCCTGACTCTAATCCTCTGGCCACTTTGCTTTCATATATATTCTGCGAAATCTTGTATGCAATGACTCCATCAAGTAGTAGAGTAGACAAACCCAACCCTAAAACTCCGAACCACCACCAACCTCCGTTTTCTAAACAGAAGTGTATTAGAATTGCGAGCATCAAAAAAATTATGGGAAAGGCAAGGATAAACAAATTTTTAGATTCCCACGCGTTAAACAAAGCGAAAGGATTAATGAATTCGTTTAACCTTTGTTCAACAGTTCCACTACCTGCTGTGAATGCTTTATCTCCTGCAGCACTATAAAAAATAAAAAGATAAAAAACCAGTCCAAAGAGTGCAATAGTGGCGAAACCAGCAAAAATATACTCAGGAATAGAGAAACGTGAAACTGAAGTTTTGTTAAGATTCGGTGGTTTTAACTCTGATTCAGTTGGTGCCTCCAAATCAGTTTCAAGACCGGCAAACGTTACCTGTTTTTCTTCTAATACTGTAGTCCGCTCATCAATTTTGTCTTTCAAGGCATCAAGGCGAGGATCCGGGGACGGAGGATCAGCAGCCATCGGAACCTCTAATTCCACCTGGAGTTTAACTAACTCTGTGTCTTTCTCAGAAAGGTTTTCTTTTAATGTTTTGATGTCATCCAGTCTATCCAGTTTCTGTTGTTCAAGTCGTTCCTTGTCTACATTCAACCACTCTATTTTCTCTTTGGTCTGTGAGTGGCTTATTCCACTTGTCAGTTCCTCATTACGGATAATAATATCAAGGTGGTTTTGTAATGTGTTTGTAACTCCTCTATTCGCCGCTGCACAAGCAAATCCATTATCAGCACTATGATAAGGCGTACCGTTGAAACCGAGATCTGCACCATTTCCATGGTTATCATTCATAAACATTCCTCCTATTTGGGGCCGATGTTCTACGACTCACCCGATTTTCCACTGAGTCCGCCATTTTCTGGAAACGCGTTAGAAACTGTGATGTCCACTTCCGCCAACCGGGAACCTCCAGTTCCTGTAGCAATTGATAAGCCTCCTCAGCTGGATACTCGAAAAATTCCCGGTTTTTGTTAACACGGTGCTGCTTCAGCTTTCTATGCATTTCAACTTCAAGTTGCTCATGATTGTCACACGGAAACTCATACGCGACCTTGAACGGTTTTGGGACCCCTGTTTGATAGAGTTCATCTGCTCGTTCGCGTGCGGTTTTTGTAGTATGCCCGATCTTTATTAGGCCCGGCATGGCTTCATTCGTCAAGATATAGACACAACCCATAGTATTTCCTTAAAACTGAAATTTGGACAATTTTATGCAAATACAAGCGGAATCAGGCAATTCGACGACTGAACTGCCCTACATATTACCTGCATAGATTTGGGGTTTTGGGATGCAGCAACACCAAAAATGTCACACTGGGGGCACGGTAAAATACCTGTGTTCACCCGTCCGAAACTCAGGGACCGTGAGGATTTGTTGGCCCTTTTTACTTCGTTTTCTGGCAGTGCAGAAAAATGGAATTCCCGAAAACTGTAACATTTTAAGGGTTTAGGACTTACGCAAACTGTGTAAAATTGGATGTTTAGATGCAAAAAACAGCGTTTTTAACCTTCAAACCCCCTAAATCCCCACTTATCAGGGGGACTTTAAGAGAAGCTGTCTAAGTCAGAGGTTTTTTGTTGTTCCTTGGTATTTGCCGAAATTACGCGATAAAAATAGTCACAATAGGATTATAGCAAGAAAACAGAAATTTGTCAAATTATAGCGGATCTTAGGATTAATTACGTCCTCCAGTTTGTAAACGGGCGAGTGCTTCTCGGAGTCGTGCGACTTCGGCTTCAGCGTTTTCGGCGCGTTGGGTTTCTTGTTGTGCACGGTTTTCAGCGTTCTCGGCACGGTTTTCAGCCAGTTCCGCACGGGCAACTGCTAACTCCGCGGGTGTCTGCAGCCATTCATCCAAAGCAGGATCGTAAATCCCTAAACCGACATCACTCACGTGGAAGTCTAAACCCAAAGCACTTGAGCGTAAACCGCCATCTGAACCCTCCGAAATCGGAGTATACGCACCATCAACCAATGTGAAACCCATCAGCGGTGAAGGTAGATACAAACCCTCCGCATCATATAAAAAGTAGTCTTGGATACCGAGTGAAGCGTAGAGTTCCATCTTGCGGCCCAAGTCGTTTTGATACGTGCTTTCGCTGGAAAACTCCATCGCAAAATCAGGCACCTTCCCTTCGTTCCAGACGAGATACGTCCGGCGGAGTTTCTTGCCTAAACCGAAAGCGACCAAGACATCAGGGGATACCGATTTACGCGGATCCCCCTTTACATAATACATCAATATATCACCGGAGACATAGACTTCCGGTCTGTCTTGGAAATATGCGTCGAGGACGTCTATCGTCCGCGTGAGGATACGTCTATGAAGGTCGCTGACTGCCATGGGTTTTCCATCCGAGTCTGGGTAAAGTTCCACGTCCTCTGTAGGTGCGTAAGCGACGAGGTCCTCTTTTGTATAGATTCCCATGGAATTTCTCCTTTTCCATAAGATGCGTGAAAACAGGTGTTAAGTATTTGGTTCAGGTCTCCAGTATGTATTAATTGTAGCAAAAATTAACGGGTCTGTCAAAGGGTTTCTTTTCGCAGTCAGCGTTGTTCAGATGCTTAGAGTCTTGGATCGACAGCCTCGCTTTCGAGTGCGAGAACGCCGAAAATACACTCGTGGACACGCGATAAGGGTTCACGGCGAACGAAACGCTCCAGTGCCTCAACACCCAAGGCAAACTCTCTAAGTGCCAGAGAACGTTTGTGAGAAACGCCACGGGAACGGAGACGTTCTAAATTTTGCGGCAATGTATATTCGGGTCCATAGATAATCCGCAGGTATTCACGACCTCGGCACTTTACAGCGGGTTGCACCAACCCTCGCTTGCCTCGAACGACAAAATTCAGGGGTTTGATGACGGTGCCTTCGCCTCCGTGCACCGTGAGTTCTTCCCACTGCTGAATCGCTTCCGTTTGGCTTGTGTCATCGGTCAAGTCTACGATGCCGTATCGGGTTGAAAATAATAAGCCATCTTCAGAGTTTTGACAGAGTTGGGTGAGCATTCGCGTATGCCAGAGATGGTCTTTGTCAAAATACACCTTCCCTTCCGTTGCAAGTAAGTGGAACGGTGCTAACTTCAGATCTGTAATGGATTCGACCGACCAGCAGTATTGCTGATAAGCCTTGATGTATTCGGTTACTGCCGCTGTGCGTTGGCGATAGTTTTCCAAGATACCGTCCACATCAACACCTCGTTCAGCAGTGGTTTTTAGGGAAGCAACTGCTGCTTCCAAAGCGACACGCGCCGATGTCCCGACCGGTGCGTACTGTTGCTTTAGCAACTCCTGCGCCTTCACCGACCAAGGCATCAACTCACAGTCGAGACACATCCAATCTGTATCAAGGGTTTCCCAATAGCCGCCCTTGTCCATCGCTGCTTTTACGTTTTCGAGTAAAGCACTTTCAACCGCCGCATCATTAAAGAAAGGTCTGCCGGTACGTGTGTAACAGACACCAAGCGTGTCGTCTGCAATGCCGAATCGTTTTCTTGCGGTTTCTGGGTCGCGGCAGATAACAAGAATCGCACGAGACCCCATGTGTTTTTCTTGCCAGATAACGTTAGTTACCCCTTGCTTGTGATAATAAGCGAAGGCTTCTGTGGGATGTTCGAGCAGGTCTGGCTTGTTCGTTGTTTCGGTTGGGGACATCGTGGGCGGAAGATATATAAGCCATTTGGGATGGACGGCGAAACGGCTAATCGCTTCTAACGCCGTTATAGCATTCTCTTCGCGGATTGTTAGGTTGCCGTGTAACCGCGTGCTGATAACGCGTCTTCCCAGTACATCGTTGATGTCTAAGATGTCGTCGTATGCCTGTGTTTTGATGGCAGATGGTTTATCCGTTTCATTAAGAAATGGTTTCACGGGTTCGTAATATGTCCGGTGAGCGGCGACAGATACCAACTCTTTTTCAGGGTATCGCAACGCCGTGAGTTCGCCGCCGAAAACGCATCCGGTATCGATATTGATTGTACGGTTTACCCATTGTGGCTCGGTAACTGGTGTGTGTCCGTAGACGACCGTTGCAGTCCCTCGGTATTCCTCTGCCCAGTTGAGCCGGATGGGGAATCCGAACTCATCAGTTTCTCCAGTGGTTTCGCCGTACATTGCGAATTCCCGTACGCGTCCTGATGCGCGTCCCTGTAGTTCCGCTTTCATTCCGGCGTGAGCGACAACTAACTTCCCGTCGTCAAGCACATAGTGGCTCACTAAGCCGTCTAAGAATTCTGTGATGTGTGTTTTAAATTCTGTTGATTCTACCTCTAATTGTGTCAGTGATTCCGCCAGTCCGTGTGTCCGCTTCACATTTCTCCCGCGGAGTGCCCGCACCAGTTTCACATCGTGATTCCCCGGTACGCAGAGCGCTGCACCGGTTTCATGCATCCGCATGATAAGTCGCAAGACTTCAGGGACCTTTGGTCCTCGGTCAACATAATCTCCTACGAAAACGGCTTTTCTGCCTTCTGGCGGTTCAACAGTGAGGTCTCCGTTTGATTGTGTTGAGATTTGATAACCGAGTTTTTGGAGCAATTCAACCAGTTCGTCAAAACAACCGTGAATATCACCAATAATGTCAAAGGGACCTGGCTCGTCTGTACGGTTTGACCACAAGGGTTGTCGTTCGACGCGAGCGGCTGCAACGGTTTCGGGAGTAGACATCACATAGAGGAACTGCCGGAAACCTTCGCGCTTGAGATGACGCAGGGAACGACGCAGTTGCTGGTGCTGTTGTCGGATGACGTGCGGTTTTAAGTCGCGATCGGGTCGTGTTGCGTTTCTTTCCTGACAGAGTTTCGTGGGCATGTTGAACACGATGGCGACGGTTAGGTAATGATATTCGCGCGCCAGTGCAAGGAGCGGTTTTCGTGCGTCTCCCTGGACGTTGGTTGCGTCAATGACTGTCAGTTTTCCGGCGGCGAGCCGTTTGGCAGCGATGAACCGTAGTACCTCAAACGCGTCGTTTGTCGCTGTTTGGTCGGTTTCATCGTCCGAAACGAGACCTCTACAGAAATCGGATGAGAGGACTTCGGTCGGCTTAAAATGCTTACTTGCAAAGGTGGACTTGCCTGAACCTGAGGGTCCGATGAGGAGGACGAGTGAGGGTTCAGGAATTCTTAGAATCATGTTATCTGTTTTCCCTGATCTTCTCGGGTAAAGACTGCCATCTGCGTTGGCGCGCCAACGTCTTCAGTTGTTGGTCCGATCGGGTGAAACGTAACAGCATAGCCGAAGCGTTCGGAAATACGAGTTGCCCAAGACTGAAACTCGTCCCGTGTCCACTCAAAACGGTGGTCTTTATGTCGGAAGTGTCCGCCTTGCAGGTGCTCAAATTGGGTGTTGTATTCTCTGTTGGGTGTTGTCAGCACAACTGTTCGGGGGCGGGCGAATTCAAAAAGGACGCGTTCAAAAGCGGCAAGTCGTGGTAAATCTAAGTGTTCAATCACCTCTATAATTGCAGCTGCGTCGTATCCGGCGAGACGTTTGTCTCGATAGTTGAGGGATCCTTGGAACAAGTGAAGTCGTTTTTTTTCATTCTCTGGCAACCGATCGTAATGAAGCCGTTCATGCGCGATTTTCAAAGCACGGTGCGAAACGTCCATGCCGACAATCTCTTCAAACTGCTTTTCATGCAAAAGCTTACGAAGAAGTTTCCCTTCACCGCACCCTAAATCGAGAACGCGTTTCGCGCCGTACTGTTTAAGTGCTTCAGTAACCCTCTGCAAACGGACTTCATTCAGACCGATTGGTGCTTCGACTTGTGCTTCTTCTGCTGCTTGGATGGTCTCGTCGATTTGTTCAGGATCTATATCGCATAATTGGGCGAGTGCTTGATTGGTAAGCGGACGTAGATGTTTCAAGTAGCGACGGACAATGGATTCATGTTCTGGATGTGCGGCGAGCCAATTTTCACCGTGTTTTAAGAGTTTCTCAATTTCTGCCTCGTCAACCCAGTAGTGTTTTTCATCGTCAAGCACCGGAATCAAAACGTAAAGGTGCGTGAGGAGTTCGCTTAAACGGCAAGTATTTTGCAGGGTGACAGTGAAATAGCGACTCTCGCCCCAAGCCGAAAATTGTGCATCTAAAATGTGCCTTTCCACTGTTATCTTATAACCGAGTGGCTCGAAAAGTCTCCGCAACAATTGTTCGCCACCTTGACACGGGAGGATGGATAACTTCGCCTTTAAAGGAATCGCTGTCTCGGCAAGTTCTGGGCGTTCTTTGCTTTTACTGGATAACGCACTGCTAAACACCTGCGCGATTGCGACGCTCAGGAACGACGAAGCAACATAAGGACGATCGCTGACGTAGGGTGCCAGTGCGAAATTCTCCCCGAATCGTCCATGTGGGCGGCGGGTCAGCCCAACGGTATCTATATCGAGTAGCAGCGCTACTGTGCACTTCTCCGGGCGTGCCTCTGGATAGAAGACGTGTGCTTGTCCAAAGGCAAGCTTAAAGGATTGGATTCGCTCAGGGTGTTTGTGCAACAGATATCCGATGTCTGTCGCTGGGGAGTATGTCGTTGATATGGTCAGGAGCATAACAGGTCTTCAAATTTTATGGGAATTTTCCTTAAAAATGTTACACTTGTGTAACATTTAGTGGGCAGTGGTTACTTGCGTCGAACCCAGTGACTGTAAGGGTTTATAGCACCTTCTTTCTGATTTTCCTGCTGTGAAAAAAATAATTTGTTGCCATGGGTATTGCTCCTTTTCCATAAGACGTGTGAAAACAGGTGTTAAGTATTTAGTTGGGTCTATATTGTGTGTTAATTATAACCGAAAATCGGGAGGATGTCAAATGTTTTTATTTTCCCAACGTTATCATCCCACAACCGATTCTGGCACCACCGCCCGGTTGAATTGGCGGGACTGTTGCTGATGTGTTGGCGTGGGAATGTGGGGGTGTCCCGGGTGGGTGTTCGTGTGGTTGGACCATCTGTGTGTCCATCTCCATGTTCATGTCCATATTTTCCATATTCGTATCCATCTGCATCTGATGTGCGTGCGGATGGGTTAGGAAAGTGTCGGCTGTTTCGTGAATCATGATTAGTTTGCCGAGGATGTCGGTGTTCGGATCTCCACCGAGGGACCAGAACGGTGTTGTAAATTCAAGCGTACCCGTGCCATTTTCGCTGACCAAAATGTTTCCGATTTCGCCTACACCGATGGGGGGTGTATCGAGTGTCGCTTGAACGACCGGTATACCCGGTGTACCTGCTGGAATTCCCATGGGATGCCAGTGCGGTCCAATATCGGTGCAGCTGCCTGTATGGAGATGCATTGCGTGTAGACCGGCGATAGCGTTCTGGATTTCAATGCGAACGTGAACGCCGCTATCTACTTCCGTAAAGGTGGCGGTGCCAGTGATACCGCTTCCGTCTATCTCGGAGATTGTAGCGACTGCGATTTTGTCTGCAGGTGCTGCGGTAATAACCTGTGTCGGGATTTTTTCGCAGCCGGTTGCGAAACATATTGTGATAATGAGGGTTATTAGTGCTGTGTAGATGTAGGGTCTTCTGGTGTCCATAGTGTATTACGAATGCCTCCTTTCAAAAGGCGCGAACTGAGTTTATGCGACAAACTTGTGGTAAATATTTTACCACACTTCAAAAGCATATTGCCAACCGGCGATGAGTGTCCATGTTAACGGCATCTGTGGTCCGTCGAGGTTCTGATAGATAGGCATCTGAAACTCGACGGCGAATCGTTGACCTGCCAGAATTCCGCTGAGTCTGTCAGGGAAAATAAGGTTCATACCAACCGATAAGCTGCCCCGTGCACCGCTCTGAAGCTTTGGATCCATTGTTGGGGACATATATGCAGGTTGTGTGGTTCCTGCTGGTGCAGCGTGGCTGTGGTGGTCGTGTGAGGCGTGCTCATCTTCATGTGCGTGGGATTCCGTTTCGGTGTGTTCGGTGAAGGTGGTAATGTTACCCCAAGTCTCCAATGAGCCGCGTAAAGAAACACTAAGCCAATCGTTGAGTCTACGCGCGCCCCAAAGCGTGGAACCGATGGTAGGTGCTAATCTATAATCTTGACTGTTTTTGTTGAGCGGGATCGCGCTACGGGTTTGTAGACCGTAGGACCAGGATCCGTGTGTTGCTGCAAAAGTTGCTCCGGGTCTCAGTTCAAAAGAACCCGACCCCAATTGCATCGGATAGGGTAAAACGGTTACCTCACTCCCGCCGTGTGAACCTTCTACAGTGATGGAGCCTGTTGGTATAGAGACACCGGCGTTGAGGAGAAAATCGGCGTTTGATGTGTTAAGGAGTGGAATCAGGGCAGAAAGTCTGAGGTCGCCGAGTCCAGCACTCTCCATTTCGAGGTGTCCTACTGCATGGTCGTGTCCGCCAGAAGTGTGGAGATGCGCACCTTCCATTTCCATGAAGTTGCGGCGGTAACTGGTCATTGCCATGAGCGTAATACGATCATGAGGTGCAAGCATTGCCCCGAACATGTGCATCTGCATTTGCATCGTGAGAGGCACCATTGCATAGGCGTAGAGTGCTTCTTCTGTTGGGATCGGGTCGGTCCCGTCTTGGAGACCGTCCATCGCCATCCCCATGAAACGGTAGGAGAGCATCAGTTCTCCTGCGCCGTGGGCATGATCACCCATAACACCGAGCGGGGCATGACTATCGGGACGGGTTGATGTGATTTGGTGAGTCGATTCTTCGTCTGTTGGTGTGTGGATGCCATTTGCAAACGCGTCTATAGTCCCCCAGAGAAGTAGGAGGCAGACAATCCACGCTTTTTTGGGTGTTTTCATGAATGTCCTTTCGGGTTTTATGGTAATGTTGATTGGAGTGCTTTCGGTTTCTAAGATATTATACCTATCTTTTTTTATTTTTTCAATTGAATCGGTTTATTGATTAGGGCTTGACATTTCGTTGTGTATTGATACAATGCACAGACTAATAGTCTATGCTACAAGGCTATTGAGAAGTTTTCAATTAGATAGAAATGGTATTACCTAAAGCATGGAGGAATGAGATGGGATATAAATTAGATCCAAACGCGATGTATCGGATGCCGACACATTTTGGACCGAGAACGGGCCCGAGATACGGACCGGATGGCAGAAAGTTTGCGTGTAAAGATAACCCGAAATCGACATCGGTTACAGTGAGTTTTTTGACGAATAGTGAACAACTTGAGGCTTTTCTGCCACCAGGCTTCTCGCTGAATGGTGAACCCGTTGTGTCTGTGTCTGGGGGCTATATGAAAGAGATCGAGTGGCTTGCAGGACGCGGCTACAATACCCTCGGCGTTAGCTTTCCAGCGGTTTATGATGGCGAAGTAGATAGGGCAACCGGTTCTCTGTTGACAGTGCTGTGGGAGAACTTGACAGACCCGATTTTGACGGGACGTGAGGAGTTGGGTTTCTCCAAAATTTATTGCGAACTTCCCGATCCGCTCACTTTTGCGGGTGAAACGCACTGCACTGCGAGTTGGATGGGTTTCAAGTTCATGGATATGCGCGTGAGAGCGACGGAGCAGGTGCCGATACCCCCCGCATCCCCTCCAACGCAGCAGCCGAGCGGTGAGCAGCCCCTCACGGGGACACTCCACTATAAATACATGCCGCGGACGGGTGAATGGGGGACTGCGGATATTGCCTACGCTGTGCTAACGCCTGCGAGCTCGCCGAACCGTGTCGTGCAGGAGCATTGGCGCGGTGAAGGGACGGTAGAGTTCCATAAAGCCCGTTGGGAAGACTTGCCGACGCAGTATAACATCGTCAACGCCTTTCACGCATTGGAAGTCAAGGAGTGGCGGGGCGCGTCTATCGTCAAAAGTGTCGGTGGGAAGGATTTGAGCGATCAACGTATCTTGCGTTAATTCATATCAATCCATGACCGTACCGCCTGAGACGGTAATGGAGACCCCTGTTAGGTAGGCGGCTTCGTCTGAGGCGAGGAAAGCTGCCATTTTGGCAACGTCTGTGCCCTCGGCGAGTCGCCCGATAGGGACGGCTGCCTCGGAACGGCGAGTGTATTCCGTGAGCTGCTCATCGGCGGAAAGCGTATCGGGCATGAGCACGGATGCCAGATGTCCCATGCGCTCTGTGTCTACAAGTCCGGGGCAAATCGCATTGACGTTGACCTGATAAGGTGCGAGTTCTTGTGCGAGGCACTGTGTGAAACCGATGACGGCGAATTTTGAGGCACTGTATGCGGCGAAGCGCGCCGATCCGCGTTTTCCGGTAACGGATGACATATTGATAATTTTGCCGCCTGTTCCTTGTGCGATGAGATGGCGTGCTACTGCCTGAGAACAGAGGAATACGCCTTTGACATTGACCCGTTGCACTCGATCCCAATCTTCTTCGGCGAGATCGACGACAGGTAGGCGGTCCTTGCCAGCGATTGTTCCGGCGTTGTTAACAAGAATGTCAATCTTCCCGAAATGTGCGACGGTCTGGTCTACCATCTGTTGCACCTGTTCTGCATCCCCAACATCTGCAACGACGCTGATGGCGCGTCGTCCCATCGCCTCAATCTCACGCACGAGGTCGGGGAGTCCTTGCCAGTCTCCTTGATCGGTAGCGTAGGGATGTTCAGCGATGTCGTTGACGGCGACATCGGCACCTTCTTGTGCTAATCGGGTTGCGATGGCGCGTCCGATGCCGTTTCTGCCGCCTGCACCTGTTACTAAGGCGACTTTTCCGTTTAAGTTGTACATTTAGATATGGCTCCTTGGCATTGTGTTGTTTTTTGGATGTGCAGAGTATAGCAGATGCTTAAGGTGATGTCAAATTGGAGGGTCAGAAATCTTTGGTTTTTCGCTGGATCTATGATATACTTTTCCTCGTCTGCAATCTAATTTTTCCTTGTCTGCTAATCCTAAACGTGCTATTATGCACTTATGCCGAAGCTGAACCTGAAACTTACCCATAAAGCAATTCGAGACTACTACGCCACGCTCCAACAATACGAACAACACGACATCAGACACGAAGGTGCTGTCAGCTCACCCTTTGATACACTCTTACACACCTGCGCGAAACAGATAAACGCTACGCTCGTGCCGCAATATCAGATGCGCGCCCCAACAGGGAATCGGATCGTCATTGACGGCGTGGTACTCGACGAATATGGACTCCCCTTCGCCTACTGGGAGGCGAAAGATATAGATGATAATCTCCTCAAGGCTGTCCAAAATAAACGCGATGCAGGCTATCCGCTTGATAATATCCTCTTCCAAAACCCGCAGCGCGCTGTCCTGTATCAGAATGGACAGATAGCACTGGATCTGGACATCACTGAACCGGCGCGCCTGATTGCAGCTCTCCAATATCTGTTTTCTTATGTTCCACCCGCGCTCGACAATTGGCGGACGGCTGTCTCGGACTTCAGGGAGCATGTGCCGGATCTCGCAAACAAGCTAAAAGCACTCATTGAGCAACGGCACGAAACGGATCCAGCGTTCAAGAAAGCCTTCGCGGATTTTTACGAGACCTGCCGAACATCTATTAACCCGGACCTCTCACAAGATGCTGTCGAAGAGATGCTCATCCAGCATATCCTCACCGAGCGTATCTTCCGCACTGTTTTTAACCGATCAGACTTCACGGGTTGGAATATCATCGCTATTGAGATTGAGAAAGTTAGTGCTGCGCTCATGCGGCATGCGATGAGTCGTGATGTGTTTCTTGAACCCTTGGATCGGTTCTATATCGCTATTGAACAGGCGGCGACCCTCTGTCGGGACTTCTCCCAAAAACAGCACTTCCTCAACACGTTTTACGAGAAGTTTTTTCAGGGGTTCTCTGAAGATGTGGCGGATACACACGGTATCGTCTACACACCCCAACCCATCGTCGATTTCATGGTGAGAAGTGTGGAGCATATCCTTGAAACCGAGTTTGGTCGGTCGCTGTCGGACAGCGGTGTGCATATCATTGACCCGTTTGTAGGGACGGGGAACTTTATTGTTCGCCTCATGCAGGACATTCGAGGGACGGCGTTGGCGGAGAAATACTGCCATGAGTTGCACTGTAACGAGGTAATGCTCCTGCCCTACTATATTGCCAGTCTGAACATAGAACAAGAATTTTATCAACGGACGGGAGAGTATCTGCCGTTTGAGGGGATCGCGCTTGCGGATACGTTTGAGCTGCTGGAGCAGCAGCAAGGTGAACTCTTCACGCAGGAAAATACGGAACGGGTGAAGCGGCAGAAGGCGGCGGATATGTTTGTTGTTATTGGGAATCCGCCTTACAATGCATGGCAGGTCAACGATAGCGACAATAATCGGAATCGGAAATATCCGACAATGGACGCGCGGATTGTGGGTACTTATGCTGCAGATTCCAAGGCAACCCTCAAAAATGCGCTCTACGACCCTTATGTAAAGGCGATTCGATGGGCATCTGACCGGATTGGTGAGGAAGGGGTTGTTGCTTTTATTACAAACAACGGGTTTCTTGACGGTTTGGCGTTTGACGGGATGCGGAAACACCTATCAGATGATTTCGACGCGATTTATATTTTGGATCTGGGTGGGAATGCACGGAAGGGATTGCAGGTCTCCAATGCGAATGTGTTCGGCATCCGAGTTGGTGTGAGCATCAACCTTTTTGTTAAGAACAAACAGCACCCATCGGAAAAACCCAATATCTTTTATTATCGCACCGATGACTTGTGGAATAAAGAAAGGAAGTTTAATTTTCTCGACGAACACGAACACATCGGAAATGTGGAATGGAACCCAGTTCAACCGAATAAGCAGCACATCTGGTTAACCGAAGGTCTCCATCCCGAATTTGATACGTTTATTCCGATGGGGACTAAGGAAGCGAAGGCACAGAAAGGTGCTGCGGTAAATGTGATTTTCACAATCTATAGTGCAGGTGTTAAAACAGGGCGCGATGCTTGGGTTTACAACTTCAATGAAAATGCACTTAGCGAGAATATTCGGGGAATGATTCGGACTTACAACGCGGAGGTGGATAGGTGGCAGCGGCGGGAGAATCAGCGAGTAAGTGTTAATGATTTCGTGGTTTACGACGATAAAGAAATCAAATGGGATCGGGAATTACGTCGGCACTTGCAACGCGGTAGGTATGCTGAATGGACGGAAAACAAAGTGAGAAATTTACTCTACCGACCCTTCACAAAATCAAATCTATTTTTTGACCGGGTTCTGAACAATTGTGTCTATCTGTTTCCATCCTTTTTTTCAACACCTGAGACGGAAACAGAAAATCGGGTGATAATCGTCAGTGAGCACGGCTTCCGCGCAAGTTTCAGTACCTTGATGACGAATCTGATTCCTGACGTTCACACACTCGCGTCGAGTGATAATTTTCAATGCTTTCCTTTCTACACCTACGATGAGGATGGCACAAACCGACAGGAGAACATCACGGATTGGGCATTAGCGAAGTTCCGAACCCACTATGGCGATGGGACTATCTCCAAGTGGGACATCTTCCACTATACATACGCACTCTTGCACCACCCCGTTTATCGTGAGAAATATGAGAAGAATCTCAAACGGGATTTGCCGCGTATTCCAACCCTTCTTGCATCCAACCCCCCTATATCCCCCCTTATCAGGGGGGCAGAGATTGCCAACGATTTCTGGGGATTTGCTAAAGCGGGTGCGGAATTGGCAGACTTGCACGTTAACTATGAGTCTGTCCCCAAATACGAAGGGGTGAGATATATTGAGACAGAGGGGATGTCGGTAGATTGGCGCGTTGAAAAGATGCGGTTGTCCAAAGACAAGACGCAGCTGAAATATAACGATTTTCTGACACTGGACGGTATCCCTGCAAAAGCGTTTGACTATCGGTTAGGCAACCGGTCGGCGTTGGAGTGGGTGGTGGATCAGTATCGGGTCAAGACAGACAAAAGGAGTGGGATTGTGAACGATCCGAATCGTGCGGATGAGCCGCGGTATATTGTGGATTTGATTGGGCGGGTTATCCATGTGAGTCTGAGGACGGTGGAGATTGTGGCGGACTTGCCTGCCTTGTAGCTGTAGGACCAATGTGACGGCACGCGGCGTATGCCTACTACTGTGACGGCACACGGCGTGTGCCTACTACTATGCAAATGCTAAGGCGACCAGAGGACGTACGTTGGCATATCGAACAGTGTGCCAATCAATGCCCAACCGCCTACGAATACATAATCCCCCATGACCAAGCCTAAAAAGAATGGGATTGCGCGTTGGTGGGCGCGTAAGCCGAAGATGGAGACGATGATGAACTTTATCATCCAACCGAGATAGACGGAGAACCAGAAATCTGCGAGTCCGCCCCACGTTGCGGCGGTCATTACATATCCGATCGGATGGAAGGGCCACCACATAAATTTATGACGCAGGAAGTAGAGAATCCACGTCATCCCTGCACCGATGCCCATAGATTGTGAGCCATCCCAATTCGGACCCGTCGGGTTGTTAAGCCACCGTTCTAAGCGTCTGCCAAAGACTTCCTCGCCGATACCGACGATGTAGCCGTGTACGGCGAACGCACCTGTCTCGTATAGGAGGTAGAGAAACGCCCAAAACGATGCGAGTGTACCGACAATGATTGAGAACATCATCACCCAGACGAGTTTTCGACTGTTTATGCCTGCACGTTCGGCGAGTTTAAATCCCTCTAATTGGTTCGGCATGGGATGTGAAACATTGAGTCGGTTGAGCCAGTAATAGAAGGAGATAATCGTGAGGTTGCTGGTTCCGACGAATCGCGCGCCAAAGGTGACGACCATGAGTCGTGCTGGATCGAGGGCAAGGATTTCATGTGAGGGTGGACCGAATTCGGCACGGACGCGTGTTACACCGATTGCCATTACGGTGAAAATGACAATAAAACCGAACACACCTCCTAAAGACATACCTGCCTTCACTGAGAAGAGTGTAAGCCCGACGCTCCCTAAGATTAACCCGATGACAGCGACGCGGTAGGGCATCGGTTCGTTTGAATCGTCAAACGCTTTTTGGTTCATAAAACAATTCTTGATGACATCAAGAAGGTGTCGCCGGGTCCCCCATAACGCCAGAATACCGACGGCGAGCCATGCACCGCCTGCGCGTTCCGCAAAATAGAGTTCACCTTCACCCATCATTCCTGTGCGAATAATCCGTTCCGCTTTGCCAAACAGATAGAAGAACCACGCCGACATTGAGATGTCCAACGGCACGAAGAATGTCAATCCTATAATAAAGGGGAAGATGGATAACGGGAGCCACCCAACAGCGTTCCACGGTTTGTCTGTGAATAGGTGTTGGATAGAGTAAGAACTGAGTTGGATGGCGGGCACTTGCGGGAATAGGTAGCTCAGTCCTACGAGGATTTCAATACCCGCTGCGACCGAGAAGCCTATCCACATTGTGCTGTTTCTGAAAAAGCTTTTCCGTCCTTGTGCCATCTGGAGCGGTAATTGGATGATCGGATACGCTAACTTTTCACGTTCCGTCCACTGCACACGGATGATGCTATTGAGACATATCAGTGTGAACCAGATTAGCGTAACAAACCCTGTCCATACCAGAATTGGCACCATCCAGCCGCGTAGATGCTTCGGGAGGTAGAAGCTCAAGCCTCCTTTAAAGTAGGCATCCAATGCGGTGTCCTCAGGGACGAACCACGTCGGGATGTAACGCCAGAAGAGATGCGCCCATTCGTTTTCGATCGTGGCGAACCGGAAGGGATGGGCGAGGGTGCCAATCAGGAAGGTCATCATCGAGTGGCCGCCGATGGTGGAGACCATAACGACCATGATGTAGATAACGAGGAGTTCCTGTGTGGTCAGTGCTGTGCGGGGTGAGAGTTTTTTCCAAGCGAGGTTGAAACCGATGACGACGAAAAGGGTGAAAACTGCGTTGAAGAAGAGTGAGACGAAGTTGAGCAGGAATTGCGGCTGAATCATCTCAGCGGCGTAGGCAAGCCAGTAGGCGTTCCCAATAATCAGGACTGTTCCGATAAAAAGGGCGCGGAGGGTAATTCCGGATGTAAAGGATCCGTTAGCGTTTGGCATGCTTGGATGGCTTTTCTATTCTTTCAAGGCACCCCACGTAAGTGCGAGTTTGCCTGATGGTTCGACATCTAATATTTCGTCGTCAAAGATGAGGTCGCCGTAGGCGAGTCCGTCCCATGCGCCGCCGGGCATCCATCCGATCTGATGTTGGCGACCACCGCCTTCGCAATCGTTGGCGTGGAAACTGAGTCCGATGAGTAATCCGTCTTCTGCTTTGAACTTGTCCCCTTCCCCAGGATTCGCGAACTGCGGGTTGCCGCGCGGTTTTGTTGGGTCGATAGCGACTTCGTAGATATAGTCGTTGCCGTTTTTAATCAGGACCCATTCCGTATTTTCCTTGGATGCAGCGGCGGATAAGTCTTTGCCGTTTGCCCCCAGTGTCCACTGGACGAGGGTATCCCGGACCATACCGTTGGCGAAATCGAACATGAATTCAACGCTGTCATCTTCCCACCATCTGGCCTCAGGTGGGTTCGCATCTTGGAGTTTGTCGTCTGTAATTTCGACAGCGAAGTAGATGCGGGTCGGCTCTTTGGCAGTCCATGCGACTCTGCCTTGTCCGGTAAAGTCGCTGGCTTTTGGGACTCCGTCCCCAACATCTTTCAGTTCATCAAAGGCGACGATTTCGGCGCGTTTCCATTCGCTGAGATCGCCGTCTATTTTGAGGTTCGTAATCTGCTTTGCGATGTATTCTTTATCGCGTTTTGCGTTGACCGATCCGTTTATGACACAGCATAGAAACGCGATAACTGCAATAACTGCGGTAGCGTTATTGGTAGGTTTTAGAGAATATCTAATTTTCATTCGAGAACTCCCTTGTTTTTCAATTTTTGAAATAGTTTAGGGTGAGGGGATGTCAGTTCGGTGGTGAATCTGTTTGATGATACCGTGCTGTTCAAGCCGCCTTTGGACGAGTTCAAAGGATTTCGGGCTTAAGTCTATGCCGATCCATTGACGTTGTAGGCGTTCGGCAGCAACACATGTCGTAGCGCATCCGCAGAAAGGGTCGAGTACCATATCATTTGGATTGCTACTCGCCCGAATAATTCGCTCTAAAAGCGCGAGCGGTTTCTGCGTTGGATATCCGATCCGTTCTTTATTTTTAGCTGTCAAATTGGGAATATCTGTCCAAATGTTATTGAGGGTTCTGCCTTTCTGTTCGTCGAGATACCGTTTATACCGTGGAACGTTTCCGGGACGTATTTGCACGATGCGCCCTGCTTTGATTTCTTTATGCATCCGCGCTTCTGCCCATCGCCATGTTCTGGTGACGCCCATAATCTCGTAAGTCAGATGGGAATCGGGGTCTTGGGTCTGAGCGGTTAGGGAGGTATACGAGACGAGGCGGCCGGTATCGGGTTCGACGTAAGCATATTGTTTCTTGGTTTTTTCATCCAAATTTGCCATGTCGTAGGGAATCGTAACAGCCTTGGGGTTCCAGACGAACGTGTTGGTTTTTGAATACCGGAAGATCACGTCCGAATCGCGCGCGAGCCCCTTTTTGAGGTTCCCTTTACTGGTGACTGCCCGTTGCCAGATAATCTCGTTTCTAAAGTTATCTTTCCCAAAAATACTGTCCATTACCATTTTGAGGTAGTGGCTGGCGTTATCGTCACAGTGGAGATAGAGCGTGCCTGTCGGTTTCAAGATTCGGTGCATCTCAAGCATTCGGATGCTCATCATGATGAGATAGGCTTTCATAGCCTTGCCGTGACTGAACTCAGCAGCACTGATGGTGTGATAGAGTTGGGGTTGCTTTTCTGCGAGTTCCCCGTGGGATGCGTTATCTAAATCGTCGAGTGTCCAAGAGTCTTTGAAACCTGTGCCTGCGGCTTCGCTGCTGACCGGTGCCTCAAAGGTCCGATTGGAGTTGAAAGGCGGGTCGAGATAGATGAGGTCTATGGTGTCTGTGTCAAGATCGCGTAAGACCTGGAGATTATCGTTTTCAAAGATGGTTCGGTTCTCGACATTCATTTTGTTTCCCAAACCTTGCTGGAAATAGGTGCGGTTAGAATGCACGTCGCATTTAGGCGAGTACGCCGCAAAACCGCACCTACCTATTTTAGAGAACACCTTATTGACGTGCTTTGATGTTGCCCCATGTTACGGCGAGCTTTCCGTTGGGTTCGACTGCGAGACCTGTATCGGACTTGAAGTTCTGGTTGACTTCGGCTTCGTCAAGCACTCGGTCGTAGACGCTGAATTCGTCGATGATACCGGTGAACATGCCGAATTCGCCGTCGGCTCTACCGTCTAAGCCGATAAACAGAAAGAGGGTTGCCCAGTCGTCTTCGGGGAATTGGGCGAGGTTGAGTATACCTTCGGAGGTCTCTTTGCCGTCAACGAAGTATTGGACACTGCTATCCTCCGGTGCCCCTGCAACAGCGATATGGTGCCATGCGTTGTCGGCGATATTTTCGGTGTCTTCAACATTGCCGACCCAACCGGTATCCATATTAAGTACCCCGTTGCGAACCCATAGCGTTTTGGGACCCTTGTCATCGGTGCCGGGTCCGCCGGTTTTGGCGAAGATGACACCGGGACCGGAACTATCGGTTTTTATCCATGCTGACCATGTGAAGTCGGCATTGAAGTCAAAATCTTCTGGGGCATCGATTTCGACGAAGTTATCTTCAAGTCCGTCGAATTCCAAGGCATCACCGATTTTGCCTGCGACTTTTTTCAGATTACCGTTGATGGTGCCGTTGTAATTGCCGGTGCCGTCCTTGACGGTCTTTCCGGCGATGTTGTTTGCGTCGAAACTCCAGTAGCTGACCAGCCCATCTTCAACGATTTGGGCGATAGCGTTGTTTGCGATTAGCGTGATAGCAATAATGAGTATCACCAAATTAGCCTTTTGTGTCACGGTCTTTTTCTCCTTTAAGGTAAAGATAATATGCAGACGTTCGTTTGTGCGTTGTAACTTAACCGTGGGTGTGCTAAAGCAGCGCACCCACACCGTTGTTCATGTCAAACGGATCCGGTGTGTGAGGCGGTTGGTTTTAGTAGTTTGCCTTGATCGCGCCCCAGACAGTTGGTAGTTTACCCGTTGCTTGAACGGCGAGGATCTCATCGGGTGTGCACTCGTCAGCGGTTTCACAGATTGCCCAATTGTCAAAGGAGACGATGGTTAGCGCAGGTGCGCCTCTGCTTGAACCGCCGTTAAGTCCGACTTGGCCGCTCTCTGGTCTGACATTCCCGAAGTCGAGTTTGCTTTCGAGAAGCCAATCTTTAGGTTCGTCTTTACCATCTTCCCAGATTTTACCGGTAAACCCCTTGTCAGATATTTCGGCTTTCATCCAATACCATTTACCGAGTTTTATCTCACCAAATGGAGGTTCGGTATCATTCTGTTTCCATGCGAGATGGTCATTGAGGAATTCCATATTATTGAGGAAATGATGAATCAGAAACGCGTAACCTGAAGCGTCCCCCGGATCGAGGCGGAATCCGAGACCACATCGGGCGAGGTCGCCGTCTCCCCAGTCATCAACGCGGATCATGACCAAACCGGTATGCGGTTCTGGGAAACCGCCGTCTAAGACGAGATAGGTGTGATCGCCTGGGGATTCATGGGTCTGGCTAATAACGCCGCCTTTTTCTACCCAGTCACCTTCATGGTTTTTGAATTCATACTTCCCATCAATTTTTCCATCTTCAAAATCGTCGAGGTATAGCACCTCAGCGGGGCTGCTGACACCATAGACAAAAATGATGGCGGAGAGTAGCATGAAGAGGAGATTTTTTTGAAGTGCTCCACTTTTAGCAGTTATCATTTTCACAGGTCTCCTTTGGGTATCGGTTGGTTAATGTTAGGTGTGAAAGTCTGCCTATGGTGTTGCGCGGCGTTTGCCGCCGTCCATATAGAGCGCGCTTCCAAACATATAAGAACAGGCTTCGGAGGCTAAGAAAGTCACGACGTTCGCGATCTCCTCTGGCTCTGCGATACGCCCCGCGGGAAGTTCTTGTCCGAGTGCCTGCAACAGTTCTTCAACATCGCGGCCTTCGCGCTCGGCTCTGGTGCGTTGCTGCGTCCGTGCGCGACCGGTGTTCGTCAATCCGGGACAGACGGTGTTTACCAAGATTCCATCGCCCGCGACGGCGTCAGAGAGTGCTCGTGTTATGTTTAGAATCGTGATATTCGCTGCACCTGTGGGTATGTTCCCACGTGCCGGGCTTGTACCTGCTGAACCTGCGATGTTGATAATGCGTCCCCATCGATTTTCCCGCATATATGGGATAACCAATTGGGACATCCGGAGGTAACTATAGGTTTTCAATGCGAGTGCTTCGTCGATGCGTTCCGGGGACAGTGCCAAAATATCGGCGTTCCGAGCTGCACCGACGTTGTTGACGAGGATATCAACACCGCCGAAGTGATTGATCGTCTCTTGCACAACTTGTTCACAACTTGCTTGTGTAGTGAGATCGACGGCAACGGCGTGCCCTTCACACCCGGTCGCGTTAAGTTCTGTAAGGACTTGATCGAGTACGTCTTTTGTCCGTGCAGCAATACAGACGTGAACACCCTCACGTGCAAGTGCGAGTGCACACTGCTGACCGATGCCGCGACTACCGCCTGTAACAATGGCGCGTTTTCCGCGCAGTCCTAAATCCATATATCGTGCGTCCTTTGCGCCGTGTTTGGTTTTTACAGCTACTGACTTGCTTTTAACGCGCCCCATTTAACCGAGAGTTTATCTTGTGCTTCGACGGCGAGGCTTGAACCGCCCTTATCAAAGATCTCCACGTCGTCGATAAGCGTTTGCGATTTCCACTCGCGGATACCGAACCCACCTTTTGGATAGGGGACCTTACCGTAGTCAGCAATCTGTTTGCCATCGAGTAAGACGGTTAGTTTTTTATCCGTTACAGTGACCGAGAGTTCGTGCCACTTGTCGAGTTCGATATCAATGTCTGGGTCAGCGACAATGGGCCAACCAGCAGCACCGCGTTCAAAGACATTGAGAACATTTTCTCGTGGTGCCCCGCAACACAGCCGTTTCCGCGCCGGTTCAACGAGCATATATTCGGTCACTGACTGGGCGCGCACAATCAGACCAATTGCAGCAAATTCTGCTGTCTCACCGATGATGTTGAATTTTGCCCGCATTGTGTAGTCCGTCAAATCCTCGAACCCTTCAAGGAAGAGGGCATCGGCATTCGTCTGGTCGTTCCGTGTGTCAAAGACGAGGACGGTATTATCGGGGTTGTCGGGGTCTTTCTCAATTGTTATCGCTGGCACATCGGGCCATTCAAGCTCGGAATCTCCTTCAAAATCGTCGAAGTAGAGTGTCTCTGCCGTTGCGCTTTCAAACATCAGGAGAATAGCACAGACACCAATAAAACAGAGCTTTAGGGTTTTCATCTTGAAATTCTCCTTTGAGATATAGTTGAGGGTGGTTCATGATTCACAGGAATTTCGTAGCGTAGACTGTGAGCCTGCGCCATAATA
>JAJECD010000080.1 GCA_022822215.1 Candidatus Poribacteria bacterium
CCTGAGAGGCGCGGACTTGCGGTTGGTGTTGGCATCTGCTTTTTGTTACTCAGCGTTAATATTGTGTGGAGTTACGTCCGCATCGGGAAGGTATACCAGAATTGGAGTCCTGTCTATCAGAAACTACCGCCTATGGTAGCAGAACAGAATATTCACAACGCTGTTATATTTGTAGCTCAGCATCGTGGTGCTCCGATTGGGGATTATCCATTTGAAAATCTTGAGGAAGCGGACATTGTCTATTTTAAGCTCGGTCCCGCACCGCGGTGGAAGTTGACGAACAGCGATTGGGAGAATGTGTATTCGGAGTATTTTACGGGTAGAAGTGCGTATTTGTATGTCCCGCGTGAGAACAACCTAACACCTTTGTCCATTGAGCCGTAGAGGATATTACTTGTCTGATCGCGGTTTTAGGAGAAGTCTACAACTTTCAAAACTAATCTGCGATGAAAGAAGGTAATTTATGAGAAAAAGTCTTAGGAAGACCATTATTTTACTCTTACTATCCATTGTAATATGCGTTGGATTTTCAGTGAGGACTTACGCGTTAGCACGCGTTTCTGTTGAATTCGTTGAAACGAGATCCCTTACTGCCAGTAAACAATTACAAGTACGTATCCAGATAACAGGCGGGCAAGATGTATCAGGATGTCACGGCACCCACAACCTATCGGATTTGATCCAACAGCACTTCGCTATATTGAAGGGTCAAATGCAGATTACCTCCCCGTAGGTGCTTTTGCAGTCCCACCTATCGTTTCTGCAAAAACTGTCTACATTGCGGCGACATCTCTGGCAGGATCCGCTTCTGCCAACTACGGGACGCCTTGCTACGCTAACATTTGTTGATTTGTATCGTTGTTTCTGCTAACATATATAGTATTAAATGCCGCAGAAATCAATCAAATTTTTCAGGAGATAAAACGATGCGGGAAAGAATACAAGGAGTGCCGACAGTCGTTTATCCCGAATCGGACGGTAAACCTATGGCTGAAACGGATCTCCATCGCGATTTGATGATGGATATGATTCTGACACTTAAACATCACTTTCGGGATTCCCCAGAGGTTTACGTATCTGGTAATCTATTAGTATACTATGAAGAGGGCAATATCCAGAAGTCTGTTGCTCCGGATGTGTTTGTGGTTCGCGGGATTTCTAAGAAACTGAGGCGGACGTATCTCCTTTGGGAAGAAGCTCCAATAGATTTTGTTTTGGAAATCGCCAGCCCCAGCACCTACAAACACGATCTAACCCATAAGAAAGCACTGTACGCTTCGACGATCGGTGTGCAGGAATACTATATCTATGTGCCGTATGGAGCGATTGTGCCACGTTTGCAAGGGTATCGTCTCGTAAATGGTGTATATGATCACCTGGCGTTTGTGGAAGATAGGTTGCGTTCGTCCGTGCTAGGTTTGGACATAGGTGAGCATGATGGAGGGTTGCGCCTTTATGATGTCAGTACTGGCGTATGGTTGCAACCACCACTGGAGGGATTAGCAACTGCGGAAGCACGCGCAGAAACTGCAGAAACTGAACTTGTCAAAGCACTCGCGGAATTGGAACGCTTACGCGGACGATGAAAAAATCTGTTGCTGTGATAGCCTACATCACCTGCTCTAAAATGACAATATCTCCAGGATTCCACGATTGGGCGATGATGTAAAACTTGCCATCAATCTTGCGAATGACGGCACCGTGCAGATGCTGGAAGGTCCCCACACCGAGTTCTTCCTTCAACATAACCGTTGAGACAAGGTTGTTTCCTTCCAGAATATAGAGTGGCGCGCCTTTCTCTTTATTAGGTCCATAGAGACACGCAACAACGGCATATCCTGCTTCATAATCGATGCTACACGGGAATGAACCTTTGATAAGTGGAAGCGTCTCTAAATAGGTGCCGTCTGGGGAATAGCGTTCGATTTCTGCATTCGCTCGGTCAGAAGCATCCAATCGGTTCGTTCCATAAGGCACTGTAATGTGATGTCCTGTGCCGAATTGTCCGGGTTCATCGCCTTTACCACCAAACGCCAACGGATACCAGCTCGCTTCGAGCGGTTCAAGACTCGTGAGTTTCGCGCCCAAAATATAGTCCAAATCGGAATAACCGGTGGTAACGTAAAGCATTCCGTCAACGTGTGTCACGCCGGTAGGGACAAACGCTCCACCTTCACTAAAATAGGTATTGACTGCCTGATGTTTGAAGTCAGTCATTGCATCTGGGGCTTCCAGGGTATGCACCAGTTTTCCGTCTAATGTGGTTGTGAAGATTTTCCCGACATCGTTTGCGGGAAAAGAGAGATAGGGTGTCCCTTCAGAAGTTGACCAGACGGTGGTATAGTGGGCGTTGGCTTTTTTCAACGCTGTTGGGGTCTCAATGAGCCGTGTCGTTTTCAGATCAGCACTAATTTGGATGATACCGACCCTGGGTAGTTGGAAGTAAGTTTCGCCTTTTCCGTCTCGTCTGTCTACATCAAAGCCACCGTGTGCTTTGTCAATTGCAGCAACGACCTCTGTGGGGAAGTGATCGCGTGTGTAGAGGACTTTGAACTTAAGCGCGCCCTGTCCGCTGGTGAGTTTTGTGTCAGGTGCTTTATGGTCTGCTACAAATTGGAAATCACTTGTTACTGAATGATGTTCTGACACATGCGCGTAGATATGGCCAACTATCATAAAAGTAGCAACGAGGGTTAAATAGACAATATGCCTCATTCCGGTATCTCCTCTCTATGTCTGTATCATTGTCCGAAATTTCTTAGTAAATTCGCAGCTGCGGGCGATGCTTGCCACATCTTCCATCTTATACTGAACGACCAGCGGACCGGAAAAGTCAACCTCTTTCAAACCTTGTGCAAATGTCTCAAAATCGAAAACGCCGCCACCGGGTTCACCGCGATTGCTTCCCGATACGTGTACATCACCGAGGCACGCTTTCATGGCGTGTGCCGCTGTCTTCGGTTCCGCGCCATCGTTGAAAAGATGATAGGTATCGCACGTCAAATAGACGGACAACCCCGTGTCTTCGATAAACGCAACGCCTTCGCGATAGTTATCAAGTGGGCATCCCTTCTCGAACTCAAGTGCGATTTTCATGCCGTTCTCATTGCAAGAGGGTATCATCTGAGAAAGATTATCGGCGAGTGCATCCAGCGATTCCTGTCGCGATACACCCTCTGACGGGTTCACCCACACCCCGATAACCTCAGCGTCAAATCTGCGTGCGACTTCGAGTACAATCTCGAAGTGCTGCAATGCTTCAGTTTTCCGAGCGGGGGTTGTCAAGATGTGATTGCCGAAACCGATTGTTGGGGCAACGAGATTATGTTTCTCTGCGAGACGGAGGGCATCGTCGATCTCAGCGGTTGAGAGTTTACCGAGGAAGTTAGCATTCACAGGGATGTTGATGCCTTCGTAGTCTGCCTCAGCGACGAGATCGAAAATTTCTGCGCGTGTAAATCTACCTAATGTGCCAGCGTACGGATCATAACAGATAGTTAACATTTTTCCTCTTCTTCATCGGTTTCTTTGGATAACGGATAAGGATCTTCTCGCGTTAATTCACCATTAGGAAGTTCGTAGTAAAGATGTCCGTTGAAATCGTATACGTTTGGAATTCCTTTTTTACGATTTTCTTCTTGCGCTCTTTTTGCAGCGCGGTTACCAATTCGCAACATTTCACGCGCCCATTCATGAGTTTCAAGGCTTAATTTAGTTTGAGGCATTATGCTCCTCCATTATGAATGTCTTGCATAAAAAAATCAAAGAAATCTTCATTTATTATCTTAAACTGATTCTTTTCACCAGAAGCGACTTCCTGAAAGTATTCCGTAGAGTTGTAGAATAGACTCCACTGATCCACCAGATTTCTATAAGTATACCAAAAGTTACGCTTGCTTCGGTAAAAGCGACGCACGACATCTTCCGTTGGCACATGATGTCCACCTGCACTCACCCGATTTCGCACCCGAGCGACGCACGTTTCTGGGGATTTGAGAAAAATAAAGACGATTGAAACCGTATAACCAGCCTCCTTAAAGTTTACCTTTCTAACTTCAGTAAGCCTGCGGAATCCCACTGCGGACTGGATTACTTTTTATTTAGACAGCATTGCTTATATTTTCGTCCGCTACCACAGGGACACGGTGAGTTGCGTCCGACTTTTTGCGAAGTTGCTGAGGGAAGCGTGCGTTTCTTTTCCTGCTGACGCTGGCGCATGAGCGGTATAATGCTATTCGCCGGTCGTCCCATCTGTAGCGCGGAAGCCATCATCTTCATCGGTTCATCAATGTGATTGAAAAACTGCTTATAGCCAGCGCAGAGGTAATTTAATCCGTCCTCACCGGTAGGCGTCTTGATAAAACGGTTCTTCGGACAGCCGCCATTGCAGGCGAACTTCACTTCGCAGGATCGACAGTATTCTGGGAGTGTGTCTCGTTTATCGGTCCCGAATTTGCGTTGGAAGGGTGAATCCACCATCTCGGCGATGGTGCTATCTGCGATGTTCCCGATATGATAGTCAGGCGTAACGAAATGGTCACAGGAGTAGAGATCGCCGTTATGCTCAATTGCAAGGGCATCACCGCAAGTTTCATTGAACACACAGAGGCTGGGGTTATAACCTAACCACGCCTCAAGCGCGACATCGAAAATCTGGACGAAAATTTTTCCGATGTCGTTTACGGCCCATTCATCAAAAATTGTGCAAAGAAATTTACCGTATTGCCGCGCTGTAACAGAGCGCGGGGAAACATTTTTGCCTCCGAAATGCTCAACAGCAGGAATAAACTGCATGAACTCTACGCCGAGTCCTTTGAAGTAGTTATAAACCTCTTTAGGATATTCGGCGTTATGTTTATTGACGACACACAGAACATTGTAATCGACCTTATGCTTCTGTAAGATATGCAGTCCTCGGATCACCTGTTCGGAAGAGGATCTCCCACGCTTATCGTAGCGATATTTGTCGTGGATTTCCGGCGGTCCGTCGATGCTTACGCCAATCAGGAATTTGTTTCGCCTGAAAAACTCTCCCCATTCGTCGTCAAGGAGGGTCGCGTTCGTCTGGAACGAGTTCTGAATCTGCATGCCGGGACGTCTATATTTTTCCTGATACCGAACGGCTTTTCGGAAGAAGTCCACACCCATGAGTGTAGGTTCACCACCCTGCCATGCGAACGTGACTTCGTTGCCCTCCTGCGCTTCAATGTATTGCTTGACGTAGTTCTCCAGAATTGCGTCCGTCATGCGGAAAGAGCGTGTTTCGGGATAGAGCTTTTCTTTATCTAAATAGAAGCAGTACTCGCAATCAAGGTTGCATATCGGACCAATCGGCTTGGTCATTACATGAAACACGCGCGGTGTGTTGGGTTGAACCATTTGATTGTCCTCTCGACGATATTGAACTGATACAGGTTTCCTATTTTATAGAGTATATCATTCGACTTTGGTTAAGTTTAGCATACTTAGAATAAATGGGCAAGAAAAAACTCGACGTTTACCTTCCCTGCTGGAGTTTGTTGATCTCGTCAAGCTGCTGGCGTGCGTGAACAACAATGACACTCTCAGGGTAGTCTGTAATAAGTGTCGTGTAGGTAGCCGTGGCACTCTCGAAATCGTCTTGCTGTCTATAAATTTCGGCAATATTTACGAGTGCTTTTGCGGCGATAGGGCTTTCGCTGGCAAGAACTTGCTGGTAGGCATTGATTGCTTCGGTATTTTTCGCTGCTTCACGATAGATATTACCCATGAGAAACCAAATATCATCAATGATATTGGATTGGGGGTAAAGTTCAAGTATCCCATCGCCCTGCTGTAGTGCGTCTTCTGGCTTACCACTCAGGTAAAGCTGCAAGGCTGCGGCGTAATCTGTGAGTGGGATTTTGAGATAGTCCTGATGGTTCTGAATAAGGACAATCTTCTCAAGCGCATCGTTCGTGAGCTGGTCGGATTTTGATATCTGGATGACTTGATGGTACTCCTTGAGAGCTTGATCAAAGTCTGCAGCGAAGAAATAGGAATCACCCACCAGTTTTCGAGCAGTCGCGCGATAACGGTTCGTCCTATTAGCAATAGGTTCAAGGACTTCTCTGGCGAGCGGATAGCGTTTAAGTAAAATATGGCATTCTCCTAAACCCAACTGCGCTTCCGTCAATTGGCGGGTGACCAAGCGTTGCGTCATCAAGGGTTGAAAGGTTATCTGAGCGGCTTTTGGTTCGCGTGTGCCGTGCAATTGCAGCTGCCCGAGTAGGATTCTATTCTGGATAGAAGCCTGGCGATTTTTGACGAGTTCTTTTAACAAAGTAACAGCATCTTCCCATTTTTCCATCTTTTGGTAGAGCATCGCGAGTTTGGAATAGGCATTTCTGATGCGCGTCCTATTTGAAGAACCGCCTATGAGTGCTTTGTAGAAATCGGCAGCCCGCGGGCTGACATTGCGCGCTAACACTTCGGCGTATCTCTCCAATGCCAGGTCCGTGTGAGTCGGATGACTTTGGTGGAGTTTCCTAAAGGTTTCAAGTGCTTGTGATACGCTACCAGCATGGAAAAGGAGTTCTCCGAGTGTCATAGTAACGTTAGGGTTCTGTGGTTGGCGTAGATGCTGTTTTTGGAGCTGCGCAATTAGTTTGCCTTGCAGTGCTTTATGGCGAGTGCCCTCATAAATCTCAAGCATTGCCTCCCAAATCGGTTCACGTTGACTCTCGGCGAGTCCGACGCGCTGCAACCCGTCAATATAGACCTTGGCGGCACCCTCATTTTGCCCCTGAATTTTGTATGCTGCTGCCAACTGCGTATAGAGGTAACCGTTTTGAGGATTCAAGCGGACCGCTTGCTGATACGTTGCAATCGCCTCTCGATACATTTTATGAGAGAGATAGATCGCTCCGAGTCGTTGATGCTGCTCTGCTTGGTTCGTCTCATCTGCTACTATTTTTTTCCATTCATTTACGGCTTGCGTTGTCTTACCGGTCTTAGCGTAGAGATCCCCCAATTTTCTGCGAAGGCTGGTATTGCTGGGATCCCTTTCAATCGCTTGACGATAGAGTTCGATTGCTCTCGGATGTTCCCCTTGCTGCTGGTAGAGTTCTGCTAACTGTTCTAACAACATCAAATCTTCTGGGTATCTTTGCAACCGCTTTTGAATGAGTGCTTCGGCTTCTGTGTAGCGTGCGTTGGCGATATAAAGCCGAATCAGACTGTTCACTGCGCTTGTGCGATACGGCGATCCAGGGAAATTGTCAAGGAAGTATTTGTAACTTTCCATCGCTTCCTCGGTCTTGCCCTCTGTGTGTTGGTATTGCCCAACGAGATAGGCGGCTGTCGAAGCGGCAGCCGTATTAGGGTGTTGTTTCAAAATCTGCTGACATTGTAAAACCGCCTGTCGGAATTGATAGCGTTGCCAATAGAGGTTTCCTAAACGATGTACCGCCTGTGTCGCATAAGATCCATCGGGGTTTTCGTCAACGATCTCTCTGAAGATGCGCTGTGCAGCGGGATCCTCTCCGATTTTACTGTAACTCTGTCCGAGCATTAATCGGATAGAATCCCTTTGGCTCTGCCGAAGTGGTGCATAAGTATCACCATCCTTTGGAATACCTTTCTCAAGCAATTCCTCATAGGCTTTAATCGCTTCCGCATATCGTCGCTCATGGAAATGATCGTGTGCGGCTTCAAGGGGATCCAACATAGGAACTACTGTTGGATTGTTCGGTGTGAACTCGACCTGTGCGAAAGTATACGGGTTCTCTGTCATCACCAAAAAACTAAAAAGCAGCAGTATTAAAATGAAAAGAAAACAGGGGCATCGTGGCATTACGGTCTCCATTTCTGGGTAGGTTCATACGGACAGGCAGGTGTTAACGAGGTCCTGTAACGTTTGGGTTTCAGTCTCTGATTTGAGTTTTTCAATTTTCTCAAGGTCTGCAATCTCCGCTTCGACTGCTGTGATAGCTTTCTTTACAGCATTTGCATAAAGTGGTGTTGTTGTTCCGACTTCAGTGTGGATACGCGCGGTTTGAAGGAAGAGGTACAAACTCAATTCCAATTTACCTTCAACGCGAGCCAACCGCCCGAATTGATACAGGGAATCTGCGATCTCCCGAGGCTTAGCAGTCTTATTACGATGGTTGAGGCTCTCGACGAAGTATCGCCTCGCCTCGTTATGTTCACCTTGACGGAGTGCTATTTTTCCGAGACTATCCAATAGATAGGGGAGGTTGTTTCCAAGGGCAGAGAGCTCACGGGCCAACTGTAGACTTTCTGTATAATAGTGTTTCGCGGCTTCATCGTTATTTTGCTGATACGCGATTAACCCTAAGTGGCTTAAAGAATAGGAAGCCCCTCGTTTATCGCCCAGTTCTCGTTGAATCTGGAGACTACTGGTGTGGTAGCGGTGGGCCTCATCATACACCATTTGATGATAGGCAATCAACCCAAGGTGATTAAGTGAGGTAGCGATGCCCCGTTTGTCCGCCAATTCCTGACGGATTTCTAAGCTTTCGGTATGATAATCCTTTGCTTCCTGTCGCAGTCCTTGCCGACTCGCTGTTGTTCCAAGGTTATTGAGGGCGTAGGCGATGCCACGCTTGTCACCCAATTGACGAGAAAGTGCTAACCCTTCTATACACCATTCCTTGGCTTCCTCAAAATGTCTATGGTGGTATGCAGTGAGTCCTAAATTATTGAGCGCGAAAGCGATCTGCCATGTATCGCCTAACCGCTTTGCTGTCTCTAAAGCTTCGCCGAAATGTCTATCCGCTTCTTCGAGTTCTCCTTGGTATCTTGCCACAATACCGAGACGATTTAATGCCTTGACGACACCGCGTTGACACCCCAGGATTTTAAAAGTCTGCAAAGCACTCTCACACAACATTCGGGCAGTTTGGGACTCCTGCCGGACATTATAAAAACTTGCGAGGGCTACGCGAATATCCGCTATTGTAAGCCGGTAAGCATCTGTCCCTGTTTTTGAAGCGTCGTCCGATTTTCGGTTTCGCGCAAATTGTTGTAATTCAGTTTCTGCCTGTTTTAACCACGCCAGTCCTTCGCGCCATAAGCCGCGGACATAGAAAAACTGAGAAAGCGCGACGGCGAGTTTTCCGAACAAGTCCCACTCGGCACGCGCTTGGGCGAATCTGAAAACGGCGCGGAAATTATCCAATTCAATTGCCATCTCTGACAGCGCGTGGCTTTGTTCTGCCCCGTAGAGTTTTTCATCTTGTCCTTGCGCCAAAGCGAGATAATAACGAGCATGGGATTCTCTGAACCCAACGGGTTGTTGCTTCCCTCGCAGATAGAGTCGCAGTGGTACAGAAAGACGATAGCGGGTTTTTCCGAGATGTTCGTCCTTGATGAGTAAGGATTTATCGTGTAAATTAAAGATGAGATCGAAGGTCTCTCTCCTAGGCAATTCGTGTTCGCTTTGAAGGGATGTTGAATTACAAATAACCTCAGCGGCTTCCAAGAAAAATCCACCTGAAAAGAGGGCAAGCTGGCAGAGGAGCCGCTGCTCATCAGGTGCTAAAAGTTCATATGACCAGGCGATGACAGCATCAAGCGTTTGGTGTCTGGCTGGCACATCTTGATTTCTTGTGGAGAGGAGGCTCGAATGTCTGGCGTTTGAGGGGCTGTCAAGTGCTGCCTTTAAGCGTTCGAGAATGTGTTGAGAGGTCATCCCCCGGACGCGTGCCGCAGCAAGTTCAATTGCGAGGGAGAGTCCGTCGACCATGCGGCAAATCGTGCCAATAGACTCGGCGTTTTCGGGCGTTAATTGGAAATTTGGGGCAACTGCTTCTGCGCGTTCGAGAAAAAGCTGAACGCTTTCGGAATGCCGAAGGACATTATACTCAGCATCTTCAGAGGGTATAGATAACCGCGGCACCTCAAACCGCTGCTCACCTGCGATTTTTAGGAATTCGCGTGATGTGACTAAGCAGTGTAACGCCGGACATTGGAGGAGCAGCATTTTAACATCCGCGGACGCTTCTATCAAGTGTTCAAAGTTATCCAATATTAATAATAGTGTCTTCCCAGAAAGATAGGCGATGACTTGTTTGATAGCATCCTCTGCGGGTTCCAGGGGGAGTGCAAGTGCTGCGGCGATTTCCGTGATGACGTGGGCGGGTTGCACCAAACCAGCCAAAGGGATGAACCAGACCCCATCCGGGTAAGCGTCCAGGAGTTCTGTAGCAGCTTGCAGAGCGAGGCGCGTTTTACCGATGCCCCCAGGGCCAGTTAACGTCACCAACCGTGTCTGTCTATCGGCAAGATACCCGACAACACTGCGAATTTCCGCTTCTCTACCGATAAAACTGTTCATAGGGATCGGTAGGTTATTCGGGAGGTTGTCGAGCGTTTTAAGCGGTGGAAACTCATTCTGTAGCTCTGGAATAAGGTCGGTGTCTATAGATTTTCCGTCTGGTAATGTGTCGCCTCCTCTCCCTTTTGCAACCACTTCATGCCACCTCTTTTCCCCGATAATTTTCAAAATAGAAGACTGGCGTGGGAGAAATTGGAAGATGGCTTCTGGATGCCGGATGTTTTTCAGGCGGTGCAGACCCAGGGCACTAAAACTGCCATGTGGGAATTGCGTTTTGACGAGTTCATGCGTTGCCGCGGAGATCAGAATCTGGCCCCCATGCCCAACGTCCGTAATTCGTTTAGCAAGGTTCGCAGGCATTCCGTGATATTCGTTGTTCAAGAGGAGCATATCACCAGTGTGAACCCCGATGCGGACCCGCAATTGCCCTACATCCTTATGCCATTGATGTGCATTGAGTGCCAATTGTACCTCAAGTGCACAGCTAACGGCATCACTCGCGGTAGGGAAAACAAAGAAAAAGGCATCGCCTTCGTTAGAGATTTCACTCCCTCTCCACGCTGTCTTTGCTGCCCGCAGGATCGTATTGTGGGCGTTGATAACCTCTGCTATTATATCATTACTGTGTTTTTCCCAAAGCAGTGTTGAACTTTCGATGTCAGTAAACATCAAAGTGAGTGTTCCCACAGGCAGATGTGGCGGTGAATTAGGTGTTGACACTGCGTTGCCCCTTTCATGAATTGGGTGAAGTCAGGTGTTCCGCAAGCATTTAAAGCATAGCAAGACTCGTAAGCAGTGCCATGCCGTAGGTCATGCAATTTTCGTCAATATCAAATTGCGGATGATGGCACATATTGACAATCCCTTTCTCCTCATTTCCGGCACCGACCATCACGAAGCAGGCGGGAATCTCTTGTGAGTAGTAACTGAAATCCTCACCACCTAATGCTGGGGACATCGGGAATATAAGATTGCCCTCATCGACCAACTCTTTCGCGGCAGATAGGACTGTATCAACGCAAGGCTCATGGTTGTACGTCACTGGGTATCCTTCGTGATAGTCGAATGTGTAAGTGGCATTATGTGCACGTGCCACTCCAGCGAGGATGCGTTCCAATTGTCCACGCACACTTTTCTGTACCGATGTTTGGAGCGTGCGCACTGTGCCGCCTATGAGGACTTTAGGCGGGATGACATTCAGCGCAGCACCGGCGAGTCCATTCTGAAGGTCAGCATCTCCACCGTGTAATTGCGTGACACTGACCACAGCAGAATCCAACGGATTCACATTTCTGGCGACAATTGACTGTACGGCTGTCACGAACTGGGCACCAATCACAATTGGATCGACAGTGATGTGTGGAAATGCGGCATGTCCGCCGCTACCGGTGATCGTAATTTGGAAAGTGTCCGATTGTGCGAGCATCGGACCCACACAAGTGGCGTACTCCCCGACGGCGAACAGCGGAAAAACGTGTATCCCATAAATCTCGTCTACATCCTCCAAGGCACCATCGGCTATCATCGCCGGTGCGCCGCCGGGTGCTACCTCTTCACTGGGTTGGAAGATAAACCTAACGTGGGTTTTCAGGTCGTCTCGGAGATGTGACAAGATTCGCGCCGCGCCGATCAGCATCGCAGTATGCGCGTCGTGTCCACAGAGATGTGCTTTGCCATCGATTTTCGACTTATAAGGGACATCAGTGAGTTCTTGAATCGGGAGCGCGTCCATGTCTGCCCGGAGTGCGATCCGTTTTGATGCCCCTGGTACTTCCAAGTCCCCAACGACACCCGTCCTACCGATACCAGTTTTAATGGGAATATCAAGAGTACGCAGCGCATCCGCAGCAATACCAGCAGTACGATGCACATCAAACCCTAATTCAGGGTACTGATGGATGTCCCGCCGGATCGCAACGATGTCATCGAAATGATGGCGACACTGTTCAAAAATTACATTTTTCATTTTACGTTTCCCAATATGGATAAGGAATTGAATTATGGCTTAATAGTCCAACTTAGCATTAAAGTTAGAATGTCAATGTCCGCCGCAAGATGCTTTGATGCCCATGTTCATTTTCGAGGCGATAGATAATGGTATAAACCCCTGGGATCGTCTGAAATAGTTCGGTGTTAATCTTAGGTGCCAATTCTACCTCGGTTGAACCGTCACTTGATATAATTTTCTCTTCCGTGATGGGTCCGTAAACCCGTTCTCCGAGCGGGTTGAGCACTTTCCATGTTAAAGTAAGTCGTTTCGGACGAGGCGGGTTGTTGATGTAAACCGTAATCTTATCGTCAATCCGTTCGCTTTCAAGTTTAAGCGTCCCTAACTTCGAGAACAATTTAACAGTTAGGGTTAGTGGCGGAATATACTCAAGATAGCCGCGCCCTGGGATGGCGCGCCACGTTCCGCCTGTTGCCAATCCAATTTGTTGGATCGGTAAATAATCGAGTCCAATCACATCAACCCGGATCTGCGCGTTTCGTAGTGCCTCAATAACTTGATCCAAACTATAGACAGACCGACCATTATAATCAGCATCATGGAAAGCTGCGTCGCTCGCGAGAACAATGAAGCGTTCTGCTCCATTTCGGAATTTCATCTCGTTCACTGCAGCCATAAGCGCGTCCAGCCCAGCCTCAGCGATGTCGCCGCCGCCCTCAACGCCGATGTGGAATAGCCAGTTTTTAAAGGTGCCGAGATCCTCGGTTTGCCCAATTTTTCGCGCCGTATCTGTGAATGTCACCAGTCCGAAAGTGGCATCGCGTCCGTCGCGATTAAATGCCTCGAAAAGAAAATCGACATAGGCGCGGATACCTCGGATATTGTCGCGCATGCTCTCGGTTTCATCAAGAACAAAAATGACATCAACTTTTTGTGTTGTGGTCGCGTCAGCGAGTGTTCGGGCAATATCCTTCATCATGTGAACAAAAACACCCCCGACACTGCCACCACCGGTGGAGCTGCCGCCCCCCCAAGAATTGCCCATAGCTGTGGCTTGGAGGGCATCTCCACGACGACTCCCGTAGTGAATCTTCGGGGCATTGATCGTTGGTGAGTTGCTGTTTAGGGTGTCATTAGCACCTAAAGCAATCGGCTGCGTTTCGCCTTGTGGTGCTATGTAGTCTGCCTCTGCAGTCGATGGTTTAATGACCGTTAGGTTGGTAGAGTCCACGGCGACGCGATTTTCAGTCGCATAATTGACAGGATTTCCGACTACGACGTTGGGCTGCGATAGATCGTTCCCGATGGATTCCTGTGAGCGGGTCAATCCTCCTTGTCTACGTGTTTCAGGATTCGGGACATCCGCTGCGTCTTGACTGTCGATTTGCCAAGTTGGGTTTAAAGCCGCTTTGGGTTTCGGAGGTGGTGGCGGTTTCACTTCTTCTACGACAACAGGTGCGGGCGGTTCGACAAGTTTCCGCGGCTTCGGCATAGGAGCGGGCTTAAAATTTGCTATGAAAATTTCTATTTTGTCATAAAAGGGGTCCTCAGGAACCGGTTTGGGTATTAACCACCATACGACCAACACCAATATGAAATGGATGAGGAGTGAGTATAGAAAATATATGGATGGCGTTTTACGTCTCAACATCTATCCTCTCCTTCTCTTTGCGAACAACTACAAATGAAATTCGACAACATCTCCATCGTAAACGACATCATTGCGGCTAACGGATTGTCCATCATGCCATTCGGGTCCCCATATCCGTGCGAACCTAAATTCGGCAAAATCTTTGTGTAAACTGCGCGCGGCATCAAGGACAGTTGCCCCTGTAGGGAGAACAATTGGTTCATCGTGTTCTATCGGTTTTCCGGGTGCTTTCGGATAGACACGCAAGATGTCTAATTCTGTATAGATTTCTTGCCATAAGGCATCTTTGCCTTCGCCGGTTTCGGCAGAAATTGGGCAAATCCGAAATACGTCTCCGTAAAATTCTTTGAGAATATCCAACCTTTCTGCTGCGCCCGCTGTGTCAAGTTGATTCGCAACAATGAGAGTCCCGTTCTCAGATGTTTCACGATCTGCTTCGTCAAGGAAGGCTACCACGACATCGAGATCGTCCAATAGATTATCGCTTGCAAGACTGATGACGGGCAAAGGAAGGTCTGCGTTACGAGTGAGCGTCAATACTGTTGGCAAAACGAAATCTGGCGTAATCGAAGGGGTATCAATGATCTGGAATTGTATATTTTCATAAGGCAGCATGCCGACCATCGGCATTGTCGTCGTATACGGCGTCGGCGAAACTTCCGGTTTAGCGTTTGTAAAGTTCGCCAGCATCTGCGATTTACCACTATTCGGCGGTCCAAGGAGAACGACCTGTCCTGCACCTTGCTTCGGGATATGCTCACTGTAACTTCTCTTACCAGTCCCCTTGCCACCCGCCGTGGCTGGTCCTCTTTTGATTTTCGCGATCCGGTGGCGTATGTCAGAAACCACCTTTTCCGAGCCTTTGTGTTTAGGGATGATGCGCAACATCTCCTCTAATATATTGAGGCGCTCTTCATCTGTTTTGGCGGCTTCATGCTGGTGTTTAAGTTTATAGTAGGTTGGGGGTAGATTCGCTGGCATTTTCCGTCCACCTCCATTGTCATGGAGATTGGTCTGGCACGTCTTGTTCCGTGACAATCAAACGTTATCACTGTTTACAATCGCCGTAAATTCTGTTAAAATGAGGGAAACTATTAAATAGAGTACAAGATTTTTGTTCTTATGTCAAGTCAATTAAAAGGTTCCTGGCAAACACAAATAAGCACAGCCACCATTTTTCTTTTTTTTCTATGTATCTGGAGCCCTATGCCCGGAACGGCGAACGATGGGTTTTTGTCTCGGGGTGATGAGCTACTCACTTTAGTTCAATCTGATGCGCTCAAAGCACAAGTGATAGCACTACAGGAGAACATAGGTCGTTCACGAGCACTCCGAACGCGCAGCGCACACCACCGTGAAGCGACGGATAACGTCGTGCGTTACATTAGCAATACGTTTCGCCGTTCACCGCGTATGGAAGTCACGGAACAGATTTTTGGTGGCGTTAAAAATGTAGTGGCTGTCCTCCCTCGGCATCCACTTTCGTCGAGTAACCGTATCTTTATCATCTGTGCGCATTACGATACACAGGCAGTGCGCGAGTCGAATTGGAACCCGTTAGCCTCTACTGCCCCCGGTGCGAACGACAACGGCACAGGCGTTGCGGCGATGCTGGAGATCGCACACCTCTTAAGCCGATATGAATATGATCACGAGTTAAGATTCGTCGCGTTAGGCGGTGAGGAACTCGGCTTTCTTGGCAGCCGTCATTACGTTCAAGAGGTCGCTGCTATAGATCGAAGTCCTGGAGCAGATACTGATCTTCACCGTGAAAACATCGTCGGGGTTTTTAACTTGGACATGTTGGGTTTCAATTGGAAAAGCGATCTCGTTGAAATCATCACCAATAATGACTCAGCGTGGATAGGTCGCGCCCTTACAATCGCAAATGCTTGGTACGATATTGGCTTGAAGATTCGTCGCACCCAAGATGAATTCGTCGATATTTCCTCCCATAAACCTTTTTGGGATAGCGGTTACAATGCGGTCACTTTAACTGAGAGTTCCACACCGTGGCGAGATTCACAGAATTACGATGCCAACCCTTTTTATCATACATCCGCTGACACAGCCGATAAAGTAAATTTCAATTTAGTGAGAAAGGTGACGCAACTCGTGCTTGTTACAATGGATAGCCTTCTCACGGATATGCTTCAGACAGCGCGACAGCCTCCACAGATAACGCTACAACTGCCAACAATGACCAAAGAGAGTGAATTAGAGGTTACAGGCACGTTTCATTCAGGTTTTCCGATTGACATTGTTATCCACCCGAGTCGAGCGGAAGCATCACTTAACCGAGAAACACAGACCTACACCGCTACCATACCCCTGCAACCCGGGGTAAACACACTTCAGGCAATAGCACGCTATCCACTCGGTGCGGTTTCAGTCTCAGAATCCGTTATTTTAACACAAGCCTTTACATGGAAAACGGTCGCTGTATTTCCGAATCCGGCACACTCAGACGGTCTAACCGAATTTCGCGTCGAAGCAAATGTGGATATAACAGATCTGAGGGTGTTGATTTATGATTCAGGTGGCAATCTCATCAAACGGATTGAAGGTGTCTCTGACCGATTAGATGCACGGGTGTGGCGAACGTGGTGGAATCAACAGACTTCTTATGGATTAGCCGTCTCTCCAGGGATTTATGTGTGCCACATCGCGGTTACATCAAAAGGAGAGACCTATACCTATCTGGAGAAATTGGCGATTCTGAGGTAGTGAAAACGCTTGACAAATTCCGAGAAACTGTGCTAAAATGACTTAAGGAGAAATAAGGAGAATTCTATGAAAAAATATATCTGTGTCTGTCCGCATTTGATAATTTTCCTTGTGAGCGTGAGTGTTATTATCTCTGCTTGTAGTAGTGGCACCATGCAGCCGACAGATGTTGAACTCCTCGGTTCAATCGAAAATGCGTTCGTGAACATCGCGAAACGGAGCAAACCTGCGATTGTCGGTGTGAGTGTCGAACGCCGACACGAAAGCGGAACGGTTCAACAAGAAGGTTCGGGGTTTATCTTTCATAAAGACGGTTATATTCTGACGAATGACCATGTCGTGAGGGATGCAGCCGCCATCCGCGTGCAATTGCTGGACGGAAGCCAATTGGAAGCCAAATTAACCGGGACAGATCTTAATACTGACATTGCTGTTTTAAAAATCAATGCAAAGGAAGAGCTCCCAATCCTTCAATTGGCGGATTCGGAGCAGGTGCAGGTTGGACAGTTTGCCATTGCTATCGGAAACCCATTTCAACTTAACCACACAGTGACGACCGGTATTGTAAGTGGAAAAGAACGCGTTATTCTACCAGAACGCGGTCTTATTCGGTACCAAGATTTTATTCAGACAGACGCTTGGATTAATACCGGAAACAGTGGGGGTCCATTACTGAATATCCATGGTGAAGTTATTGGGATCAATGCCTTAATACGACGACCTGATGATACGCCTGCGACGAATGCAGTCAGAGCGGGTGCGGGATTTGCTATTCCCAGCAACCTTGTTGAAAAGATCGGAATGCAGTTGATTGCAAACGGCAGAATCATTCGAGGTTTCCTTGGTATTCGCATGCAACCCGCAACACAAGGCATTCGAGTGATGAGCGTTCTAAGAGACATGCCTGCACACCTCGGTGGATTACAGAGAAACGACATTATTGTTGGGTACAATGGAAAGAAAGTCGAGGATATCAACGAATTCAAAATGTGGATCGCTGACTCGCAAGTTGGTAAGAGTTCGCAGGTTACCGTTCTCCGAGAAGGACATGAGCGGATATTTACCGTAACAATAGCAGAAATGCCCGCTTTACAAGCCGGCAGACCGATTGAAAACAATTCGGTGGCGTGGCGGCGCCTCGGTCTAACAGTCCGGAAACTGGAAAGGGGTGATTTCGAGAGATATACGTATTTAACCGACGAGGATCGCGGTGTTATTGTTGACAGGGTTCGGATAAATAGCCCGATTCCACAAGGGTCCCTCATTATTAAGGTCAACGGAACAAACGTTAGGAGTGCCCAAGATTTTGATGCCCTTCTCCAGAAGGTAGGCACTGATCTTGAACAGGTTATCCTTGAGGTTAAAAGCAGTCACGGCACAGAAATGGTAACAATGAAACTTAGCGATTAAATCAGGATATGGCATCATCAACCCCTCTTACTCTCAGAGAAATCTTTAGTCCGGGCGGATTCATCTCAGAACACCTTGATGGGTATGAGTTCCGGCAAGAACAACTACAGATGGCACACGAGGTAGCTCGGGCATTTATAGACGCTGAACACCTGATTGTTGAAGCCGGAACGGGTGTAGGTAAAAGTTTCGCTTATCTGATACCGGCGATTTCTCTTGCCCTTAAAGCGGAACAGAAAGTTGTTATTTCAACGAACACTATCAGTCTGCAGGAACAACTTGTCACAAAAGATGTTCCATTTCTGAGGCGGATACTCCCCCGCGATTTCAATGTGGTACTTGCCAAAGGACGGCGTAATTATCTCTCACGCAGACGACTCAAAAACCTACTCAGTTATGAACAGGGTTTGTTTGATACATTGGAAGAAGTTGAAGAGGTTGCGGAAATTGAGGAATGGGTGAATTGGACGGTAGATGGCAGCACAGCAGATCTGCCGTGGCAACCGAACCCTCAGGTTTGGGATAAAGTTGCATCCGACAGAGATAACTGCCTCGGCAGGCAATGCGAGACCTACAATACCTGTTTCTATTTTAATGTTCGAAGAGAGATGCAGGATGCGGATTTACTGATTGTGAATCACCACCTCCTCTTTAGCGACCTCGCGATTCGTAAAGAGAGCACGGAAGCACTCGGTGTCTTACCTGAATACGACTACCTTATTATTGATGAAGCCCACCACTTAGAAGCGACAGCGACTAACCATGGGAGCGTTAACTTCAGTAATACCCGTGTTAAGTGGCTTCTCGATTCGCTTGCCAATGTAGCGAAACTCTTCGAGTCAAAACAGTTGACGACTCAAGTCGAAGAGGCGCGCGAGCAAGCGAACACTCTTTTTGTTACGATTATTGATGCCCTTCAAGAAATCGACGAAGGTCACGGCACTTCCCTCACACAGCGTATCCATGAAAGCAATTTCGTCAGAAATTCACTCGACGCACCACTTACAGACATTGAACGAACATTGAAACATCTTCAGGACAATACTTCCACCGAGGATGAAGAACAAGAAATCACGGCGCACCACAGTTACTGCCAACGACTTCGCGATGAATTAGATATGATAATCCGACAGGACGATCCAAACTATGTCTATTGGGCTGAAATATCGATGCGTGGACGAACACCCCGGGTTCTCTTGAATGCTACACCTGCGAACGTGAACCAGATATTAGAGGACCATCTCTTCGGTATAAAAAATAGTGTTGTGATGACGAGTGCGACGCTCTCCACGAATCGAAATTTTGCTTACTTTAAAAATCGGATAGGCATAAATGGGTGCCGTGAATTACTGGTGCATTCACCGTTTGATTTTAAGAAGCAGGTACAGATCCACATCCCGCGGTATATGCCAGATCCGAATAGTAGTGATTTTGTCCCGGCGGTGATTCGGAAAATCCAGTACTACTTGAAACTGACCCACGGCAAAGCATTCGTTCTTTTTACAAGTTACAAAATGATGGATGAGGTGTACGATGCGGTCGCACCGGATCTCGAAGAAATTGGGATTGCCACTTTCAAGCAAGGTGGGGAACTCTCACGGACAGATATGCTTCAAGCGTTTCGTGAGGATACGGATTCGGTCCTGTTTGGGACCTCCAGTTTCTGGGAAGGGGTTGATGTCCGTGGCGAAGCCCTCAGTAATGTCATCATCACAAGACTTCCGTTTGAGGTGCCGACGCATCCGGTAATGGAGGCACGTGTGAAACAGATTAAGGAGAGCGGCGGCAATGAATTTTTTGAATTTAGTTTACCGGAAGCGATATTACGCCTGAAACAAGGATTTGGACGGCTGATCCGTACGCAAACAGACACGGGGATTGTCGCTATTCTTGATCCACGGATTAAGACGCGGAGTTATGGAAAGCAGTTTTTAGATTCGCTGCCAAATTGCGAAATTGTTGAGGAATAAAAGAAGCCCACGGCATAGGATTCCGCGGGCATCTTAAAGCGTGTAGCTAACACGTAGTACAACTTATCTCAGTGATTTAATAACGCCTCGGTGATGGCTGTGCGATGCGAATACCTCTATCATGCGTGAAAGGGAAGTCAAATTCTACCGTTTGATAACGCTGCGCGCCTCCTGGAGGCGGTGCCTTTTCGATCGGTAGGATAACCTTTAAATCAGTAGCATTCAACTTTATTTGCGTGAACGGCACGAAACCTTCAGCACTTTCACCCGGTAGGACCCCTGTTCGGCGCGTTCCGACCTGTTTCTCAACGATAGGCATCCGTTTCTCCATTAAGATCCGTCGCGCTATTTCAAGCCCATTTTTTACATAGAGGCCTGTCGCGCGCGCCATGTATGTGAAACGCTCCTCTAAGTCGTCATAATTCATCCCGCTATAGACGTTCTCCCCTTGGTCAACAATCGTGCATTTTTTGACATCAAAGATGATGTGTTGTTCTCGATTGTTAGTAATCTTGACGTAAAACACATCAGTTTTGTCGCTTTGGGAAAGCGCCTCCGTTTCATAAAAAGGCGAGAAAGCATTACCCCGATTGTACTTCCGGTCGAGATCCGTCCGTCGCCAATATGCGATAGAAACGGTAATACCATCTCGTGTTTTCGTCAGGATGGGTTGTCTGGACTGTACTTCAAACAAGTCAGGTTTATCAGACATCATGACGATATCAACAACCTTCCGATCTTCACCGCTCCCCGTTTCGATTTGGACTTCGGTTTCCGTCCATTCATTGAGGAAACTACTCCACTGGTCGTTGGCGTGTGCGTATTCGTCAAACGCGAAAATGTAGGTTACCGCTTCCATGTTGGCATTGCCTGATTTTCCAACACGGAACCCGACTGTATCCATACCGTACTTGTCCAGCACAGGTTTAGCGAGGTCCACCGAAGGAATAGCAGGAACGACGATCTCTTCGTCCGGCTTTGCGACTTGTTCCGCCATGGCATCCGCTATGTTATGGACGGGTTGAATGGGTGACAAGCTGCTAAGTGCTGTTCCACAACCTGCGACGCTAAATGCGAGAGCAAATAGCAAGAGGAGATTGAGTGCTGTGAATTTATTCATCCATTTCATTGATAATATTGCCTCCTGGGCTACCATCCTATAAATGGCAGGTTTATATTTCATATCCTACTCTGCGGCGCATTCAAGTCATTCTCGTGCGAAGCACCTACAGCTGATTGCAAGCACATCACGGTAAGAATAGATGATGTGCCTAAAACTGATTTTATTGACTAAATTAGCACAACTGCAATTTTTAGTCAAGAAATATGTGCGAAGAATTTGCAATACTCATTTCACAATGCTTACCTTTCCAATTTCCTGAACGAGTCGCTCCGCTTGCCGAGCAGAAACACGGTAAACATAGATGCCTGATGCGAGTGGTGTACCATTGTGGGTTGTGACGCGCCATTCAAATTTTCCTTGTGCCGCTACATTTTCGCGCGTTTCACTGTAAACGAGGTCACCCGTCGGAACAAAAATCTCAAGGTTGACGTTATCTGCAACTTGGGAAGCAGACAAACGATAAGCAAAGGTCACCACGTCTTCACCTGAACGGAGTGGATTTGGGTAGACGCGCATCTCTTTAAGCGCAAAGGGTTCTGCCTGAAGTTGGTCTACACGCAGCCGATAGGAATCAGCGCTGCTGAAACCTCCATCCGATTCCACAACAAGATAGAATATCTCTGTTGTATTCGGCTGATAGAGGAGTCTCAACCCAGCGATGTCGGTAGCGTTTTCGGCTACAGCACGCACCTCGCCTGTCTCTGCCTGGAGGGATAAACGATAATTTTGGTTCGGCGGGATGTCAGCGAGTGTTACCAAAATAGTAACGCCTTGAACGGCTTCGAGTTTATATACATCGCGTGTATCCGTTAGACTGAAGAGAAAGGATTCGTAGGTCTCCCCATAAGTGATTGGAAATGCGCTTGCAAGCGTATCGTTCGGTTCGTAAGTATCACCGAAGGAAACTAAGATCGGAATTGTTAACCCTTCTGGTCCAATGTTCGTAATAGAGATACCCGTAACAGTGCCATCATTAGCATTGCTATTCGGGAGAGTCCCCGGCGTAAAGGCTGTCTGACCATCGTCTGCAGAATAAGCAGCGCCGTCGGTAATCGCCTGTAAGTCTATAAACGCATCACCATCCTGCTGAGAGATACCGAGATGCTCAGGATCAGTTGGATCTTCGAGCCATATCTGCTGGGAGGCATCAAAAGTTCCAAGCGGATAGACTTCGGTTTCATCAATATGCCAGATCAATAGCCCCGACTCAGGGAGGTAGGTATCAAAAGTTGCGCCTGAGGTTTTGTTTCTATTTTCTATGAGAAAGAATTCCGTGGCTTCACCGCGAAGCGCCCGAGCTGATGACTGAATATCAATTTTGAAGAGTTTATGGGTGCCCGGAGCGAGTTCAAAACTGGGGACATCAATTTTCTGATTTTGTGTTATCTGAACGGGCTGAATCCAGCCGAGACGTCCGTTTTCAGGTCTGGCATCGAAATCCCACTTGAGGTACCCCGTGATATGACTCGGTCTAATCCCTAAACCGTCTGGACCTTGATAGGGTCCGAAGGCACCCATCAAGCCCCATTTGTGGTCACGGGCATCTGTGAAACTAAATCCGTAAACATCAGGCGCGCCGAAATCGTGGAAAAATTCGTGAAAATAGATTCCCAAATGGGGATGTTCAAGATCGGGTTCCTCGGCGACGACAGCAGCAGTGTCCACGCGAACCCCGTCGTAAATACCGTTAATACCCTTTGTTAGAATAGACCAGATGTCATCGGTAACACCAGATGCCGCCTGATTATTACCGGCATGAATTAAAAAAACATGGTCAACAATTCCGTCATTATCTCTATCATACTGCGAAAAATCGACGATTGAATCCACTGCCTCACATGCTTCTCGAACCAATTCACGGTAGCGTTCTACGATTCTGGCACCTTCCCCGTAATATGTCATTGGCTTCTTAGCTCGAATCCATGTGTTGCCAGTCGGAACGACACCTCCCATAGGACCGGGTTGTATGTCCATCTGCCCATAGGAGTTCTCTCGATAGTAGGTTTTCAGGGAAACGCCTTCTGAGGCATAGAGATATGTATCGAATGCTGCGCCTGCTCTACTGCCGGGCATGTCGGCAAAATCTATCTTTAAAGCGAGGACGTATTCTATGCCATCAGATTGTAAGATACCTTGCTCCCGTACGAAGCAACACCCATCAAGTGCTTCAAGAAATTCGTCCCTACTTTGAGGTGCTTTAGGGACTAACTCGCCGCTTGTGGAATCTTCATCGAAATAGAGATAAGGGTTTGGTGGTGCGGCTATACTTGGCGTAGCAAACAGGATAATAGTTGCGACGCAAACAATAAAGGTCTGAAAAATTTTCATAGGTATGAACGGGAAGGGCGCGCAAAGGGGCTGCCCAAAAGACTTAATCAAATTCACCCCCGCACTTCCGACATAAGATATAGAACTGGATGTCATCGGATTGGGCATGTTGTATCATGAGGTCAACCGCCTGCTGTGGCAGATCCGCTTCGCACTTCGGACATTTGTAGAGCGATCCTTCTGTTTCAGGAAATTGGGTGATGTCGCCCCAAACATCGTGAAGGGCGTATTTGAATTCCCAGGGCAATTCGGTCTTAACAACGGTTGCAATTTGGACAGCGTGGCGAATTAACCTCTGGCATTCATAGATGGAAACCGGCTCGTAAAGTTGTTGTAAATGCCTAACGGGGAGCGATCTACCGTCTGTCTCGACTTCAGGTTCAAAATCTCGGGCGCGCGTGAGCAAAATCTGGTCGAGACGTGAACCGGACTCTCTGCCTTTCGACCAAAGGCGGTGGTAGCCAGTACGTCCAACTCGAAAAAAGGCTGGGCTGCCCTCTTGTTTGTTGCTATTGCTCACGACACTTTCGAGACCGGTATGCCAGAGCCAACGTCCCCATTTTGTCGTATCGTCGGGTTCTGGACAAATTCTGATTGCCCCCAGACCTCCATCTCGATCCGAAGGATACGCGACTGCGTCGTCCATACCGATCCAATAAGAATCATCGCCTTTTCCAAAGAGCACCCGAAGCCAGACGTACCAGTTTCCAATCTTTGGGATGTAAATCTCATGGATCGCGCGTGCGCCATGCATACTGTCAATAGCGAGCCCCCCGGAAGCCTCCTCATGCTCCACGATCTTCACACCCTTATCTAAATGAACTGCTGTATTCGCTTCAATAACAAGTGTATCCTTCGGCAAACGCACGAGTTCTTCGGGTTCATCGGCGTCTTCAGGATCAGCGGATTCCAAGAGATTAAAGTGCTTTGTGATTTTTCGAGAGACGCGTTCAAACTGCTTCTCAGAAAGGTTGGCATCAAAAAAACAGTCCCGAATCCCTTTTTTCCAGAGATCCAGCAAGACAAACATCGCCTTTAAATTTCCGTCTGGACGTTTTCGCGTACCGACCACGATTAGCATACCAGTGTCCTTAGAACGGCTCACAAGACACCGATGGATTGGAAAGTCGAGTGGTTGATTTGTTTTACTTGATACAAGGAGAGGCGAATAGTACTGGCATCTCTCGTCGCACCCTGGAATCTTTGCCCTTTTGGCTCTACAGCATTCTGGACAGATTAACATACCGTTGAGTGCCGGGCATAAGCGTTTACCATTATCAGATCGGCAGGTGCGACATCGCTGGCGTCTGGGTCGCCTTCTTGATGTCAACTGTTTCTGATGTCGCATTTCTTTTTCCTATGGCGATCAGTTATCAGCAGTCCGTCGATAGGCATTAAAAATTAGTCGGGACGATTAACGAGGTCCGCCAGATATTCAGCGATTTTATCAGTAATCTGCTGCGCATCAACATCAGCGAAGTTAAAAAGCTCTTTAAGCATCGGAGAAATCGCACCTGTATCAAGTAATGCGTTTGCGAGTCTGCCCATATTACTTCGGTTAATGCCACCTTGACCATCATTATTTCCCATATCCAAGATTTTGATGCTATCAATTTTCTCAACAGGTCGCATCATTTGCTCGACGATATCTGGGAATTCATCGATGAGTTCCATAACCGCTTCTTGGACGAGGACGCGTTGTTCAGCGACATTCCGGGCTTCATATTCAGCCATCTCGCCTTGCGCTTTCGCTCTCGCTTCAGCAAGGACAGCATCCGCGAGACGCTCAATGGGTTGTGCTTGTGCTTCAGCACCGATAACCGCAACCTCACGCTGCCATTCAGCCTCTTTGACCTGCTCCGTGGCAGTCACGTTCACTTCAGCTCCCATACGCTCGGCTTCGGCAACTAATTGCTCCTTCTCGGCGAGTGCGGTGACTTGTTGTTTATTGGCAACATCAATTTTGCGATCTTCATCGACGATAGCAACCTGTAATTCTTGATTGATTCGGGACTGCTCTACTGTCAACATTTTCGCAATTTCAGCGAGTTCAACTTGTCGCATCTGGTCAATCTGTGCGGTTTCCACAACGAGGTTCTTCTCAATCTCACGCTGCTGAACCTGTTGCTCTTGACCGAAGCGAGTCGTCTGCACCAGCAGGTCGCGCTCAATATCACGTAAGGAGACACCCTCTTCTTGCGCAATACGCGCCTTCTCGACCATGAGTTGCTTTTCAACGTCACGAATCTCTACTTGTTGTTCCTGTGCGATACGTGTCACCTCGACTGCCAATGCTTTCGCAATTTCAGCGAGTTCAACTTGTCGCATCTGGTCAATCTGTGCGGTTTCCACAACGAGGTTCTTCTCAATCTCACGCTGCTGAACCTGTTGCTCTTGACCGAAGCGAGTCGTCTGCACCA
>JAJECD010000113.1 GCA_022822215.1 Candidatus Poribacteria bacterium
GTTTTGTCTTTCCACCGAGCCCTGCGACAACAGGAAACGTCTTCTCTGCCGGTTTTCCACCTTGTGGGACATACCTGACCTGTGGTGAGAAGTAGGCGTACAACGCCGTATTTCGAGGATTTGGGGTGCTGTTTGGACCCGAACCGTGTACCATCAAACTATGGAAAAATAGGGCACTCCCCGCGGAAAGCGGGACATCCATTTGTTGTTCTGCAACCTCTTTCTGGTCGGTAAGTGCTGCATCCTGCTGCCGGGCGATGTGTCCCCAAGACTGCATACCCCATAGATGGCTTTTCGGGATCACCTTAAAACAACCGTTTTCCGGTGTCGCATCATTGAGTGCAATACTGACGGTAACAAGGTTGGGCGGCTCCATCGGCCAGTACGCCGAATCCTGGTGCAGCCCATGCGAAGAGCCGTGAAACGCGGGTTTAAACATCAGTGTGCTTCTGAAAAGGAGCAGATCCGGTCCGATAAGTTCTTGGACAACCGCTATGAGTTTCGGATGCTGCGCGAGATCACGAAACACATCGGAGTACTGTCGTGTATTTTCCGCTTTCCTCAGCACGGGTAGGCTGTCGCCTTGCGTTTTGTCTTTGGCGAACGGTTCATGTTGTACGTGCTGGCGCGCTATATCAGCCCGGTCCTTTTCTGTGCTGGATTCTTGTCCTGCAGCGAACTGATGCAACCGGTGAATTTCTGCTTGGCAGGCTTCAACTTCTTCCGCTGACAACAAGTTTTCGACAATGAGATAGCCTTCTTTTTCAAAAAAGGCTTTTTGTCCATTCTTATGCATTTCTATCCTCCGATCAATTGCTTAATTTCCCAAATAATACTTGAAATCGCAAAGCCGATATAGACACATGAGGCGATAAGCATCATAAAAGTAGAGAGGCGTTTCGGTTTTGCGAAGTCAGGCAGGAAGCGGTAGTTCATGTAGAGGGTAAGCGGCACATAAAGCGCCATAGCGAAACCGCCCATGTATGCCGCGTTAAAGAGGAATCCTAATTCACTGACGTTCAACTGCTCCATGACATAGGTTATGACGCATCCGCCGGCGATCCAGATGCCGGCGATAAGGAGATACCACCAACTCAAATCCCGTTTTTGCGCGCCTCGAAAGTTGGTGTAGATAATATCAGAAATCGAACGCGACACCCCATCGACGAGCGCGAGTTGTGTGCCGAAAAGTGTTGCGACCCCCACCAACAAGAATATCTTCTGGCCCGCGACCCCCCAGATTTGACCTAATATCTTTGCTTCATCGTAAATGAGTTTTCCTTGTTCAGGGACAATCCCTTGCGGATGTAAAACTGCAAGCGCGCCAAAGATAAAGAGCATAATTGTGAAGGTATTGAGTGCCCAGAAGAAAAGGATTTGATCACTTTTTACATATTGCCACCATGCCGTGAAGCGTTTTCTATTTTCTTCCGTTGCTTCAAAGAGGAATCCTGTTGCTGGTACCTTTTGGCTCCTGCCTCGAAGCGGGTTCTGTAGCCCTGGTAACTGTGCACCCATGCCTATATTTTTATCGCGTAGATAGAACGTGTAGAAGAGATTTGCAGTCCCACCGGCACCGGCGAAGACTAATGCGCTAAATAGTTTTTTCACCGACATGCCCGGGTCTATGTACCCGACGTTTATCAAACCGGCACCGAGTTCCTTCCATGTATTCATTGAGCCGACAGCGAGGGCGACGAGGATTAACCCAATCGTTACAATCGCGACAAGCACTTCGACAGTCCGTTCGACGGATTGATAAACCATCTTCGGTCCGAAAAGGATGAGCGCAACGCCTGCGAACGTCACCATTGTCCAGAAGGTATCAGGTCCCCAGCCGCCGGGTCCAAGTAGGAGTGCTTTGAGTGCGAGTCCTGATGTCCGCGCCCATCCGGGTGCTATCCAACCCACGACAGTGAGTAGAATGAAGACTGGGCCGAAACCTCGCCAGATGCGGCTGTAACCCGTATATACCGTCTCACCCGTCGCGATCGTCCACCGCCCTACCTCGAAGTTGATCCAGAGTTGGAGGAATACACCGAGTGCCGCTGCCCAGATCATACTGCCGCCGTACTCAGCGGCGATGAGGGGCCAAATCACACTTTCACCGGCACCAATCGACAGACCTACCAAGATAGCCCCTGGACCCGCAATCTTCCAAAATGGCAACTGTTTTTCCGGTAACTCAACAATTTTAAAATCGTCAAGCGGTTGATAAATTTTAGACATTATATCTTCCTCCGGTGCGTAACGTTTAAGTTTGCGTTAGTGCCTCGCGTAACACTTCAACCGGGTGCTTTGGTTGCACGCCTGTCGCGTGCTCAAGTTGATGCCTACAGGAGAAACCTGCAGCACTGAGCGTGAAACTTCCTGGCGGTTTCTCGCGAACGGCTCCAAAGAGCCGCAATTCGCCGATGTTCATGGAAAGTTCGTAGTGTGCCTTCTCATACCCGAATGCGCCAGCCATCCCACAACAACTCGAATCAATTACTGTAACGTCGTGTTCTGCGGGTGAACTTAGCATTTTCACAGTCGGTTGGATACCGACGAGGGCGCGCTGATGACAATGTCCGTGTAGGAGAATGTCGCGCGGCTCAGCCGAGAATTCCAGCGGCAGTTCCCCGTTTTCGGTGAGTTGCGCGAAGAATTCCTCAAACGAACAGGTTGCCTCAGCAACGCGTTTCGCAGCAGGCGTGCCGATTAACTCAACATAATCATCTGTGAGGGCAGACGTACAACTCGGTTCACATCCGATAATTGGAATCCCCTGATCAGCATAAACGCCGAGTGTATCAATGTTGTAGTTTGCATTCTCAATGGCTCGGTCGAGCATCCCCTCCGAGATGAGTGGACGACCGCAGCACCGCTTCTTAGGCAGAATCACCTCGAATCCGCATGCTTCCAGTACCTCTACGGCAGCCTTGCCGATAGAAGGTTCGCTGTAGTTCATAAAGGTATCGGGAAAAAGGACGACTTTCTTATCAGATGTGTGTCGCGAACGCCGCTTTCGGAACCACTGTTCATAAGTAGGGCGGACAAAGGTAGGCATATCTCTCCGTCGGTCAACGCCGATTATTTTCTCAGCGATCCATTTGGAAAGTGTATTGTTGACTGCCCAATTAGAAAGCGGTGAAAACATCGAGCCGAGGGGCGCGAGTGCTCCAATTTCGCCGAACAACCGTCGATGCAACGGTAAGCCGTTTGCTTTATGGTAGTGTGCAAGCACCTCATACTTTATCTTCGCCATGTCCACGTTGGATGGACATTCTGCTTTACATGCTTTGCATCCGAGGCATAGGTCCAATACTTCTTGTAGGCGTTCATTAGTGAGTTCTGTGTGTGGCAATGCCCCTGAGATAATAGATCGGAGTGCATTCGCGCGCCCGCGCGTTGAGTGCTCCTCTTCACGTGTGCCAATGAAGGAGGGGCACATGGTACCCGTGAGCGTTTTCCTACAGGCACCAACACCGTTACACATCTCAATTGCGCCGCCAAATCCATCTTGACTGGAGAAATCGAAGTAGGTGTCAATTTTAATGGTACTGTAATCCGAACCGAAGCGGAGGTTTTCTGTCATCGGCGGCGCGTCAACGATCTTACCAGGGTTCATGATACCGTCTGGGTCAAAGGCTTTTTTGACTTCAGTGAGTGCTTGATATATCTGCGTACCGAACATACTTTCTATCCACTCACTTCGGACGAGTCCATCGCCGTGTTCTCCACTCGTCGTGCCGTCCAATTCTATGAGTAGGTCTCGGACTTCGCGAGCGATGTCGTGCATTTTCTGTATATCCGTTTCGGATTTGAGGTTGACGATAGGTCGGTTATGCAACAGCCCGACACTCGCATGTGCGTAGTAGGCGGCGGTGGTGTTGTGTGCTGTGACGATTTCATCAAATCGACGGACGTATTCCGGCAAATTCGCTATTGGTACTGCAGCATCTTCGACGAAACCGACCGGTTTGGCATCGCCTTTCATGCCCATGAGCAAACCGAGTCCAGCTTTTCGGGTCTCCCAGACGCGTGCTTTTTCTTCAGCAGCGAAACATCGCACAAATGCGTAACCAAACCCGGTACTTTTCAACTGCTTTTCAAGTTTATCCAGCTGTGATTCCAATTCTGCCTGTGTTTCACCGTAAAATTCAACAGCAAGCAGCGCGGCGGGGTCGCCCTGTATGAAGGTGGTAAGCCGTGAAAATTCTAATGAGCCGCGCGCCATATTGAGAATCGTCTTGTCTATAAGTTCTACAGCGGTAGGATTACACGCCAGGATCGGTTGCATCGCCTCCATGGCATTGACGAGTGATTCAAAATGGACGACACACAGTGCCGTGAGTTTGGGGATCGGGACAAGGTTCACGATTGCTTCAGCAGTCGTTGCGAGTGTTCCTTCAGACCCGACAAGAATTTTCGTCAGGCTGAACGGGTGATTCTCATCGCATCCGTCACGACGATAGGGGGTGACCTCTTTTGAACCGGCATCCTTAACAAATTCGTCGAGGTTATAACCGGCAACCCGCCGCAAAATACGCGGATAGCGTTTCCGAATTTCTGCTTCGTTAGCTGCGCAGATTCGGCAGAGTTCGCGATAGATATTTGCTTCTAATGTGTTTCCGTGTTTTTTCGTCTCTAATTCTTTGAGTGATAGCGGTGATGTTGTGATTTGGTCTGCGTTGGAGAGGATTAAATCGAGCGACATGACGTGATCAATGGTTTTCCCGTAGATAAGCGAATGTGAACCTGCGGAGTTGTTCCCGATCGTGCCACCGACATTTGCTCGGCTGCTTGTAGCGACATCAGGGGCATACATCAGACCGTGGGGCTTCAGTTTATGATTCAACTCGTCTAAAACGATGCCGGGCTGGACCCGCGCCCAACGTTCGGCGACGTTCACTTCGAGCAGTTGATTCATGTATTTGGACATATCGAGCACGATTGCTTCACCGACGCTCTGTCCTGCAAGGCTTGTGCCGCCACCGCGCGGCAGGATCGGCACCTTGTGTTCTGAGGCGATTTGCACCGTCTTGATAACGTCCTGCTTATCTTTTGGAAGAACAACACCTATCGGCTGTATCTGATAGAGACTTGCGTCTGTGCTGTAGAGTGCTTTAGAATACAGGTCAAAGCGCACTTCGCCAGCCAGTGTGTTGGATAGTAGCTGTTCAAGAGATTCTGATGTCGGAGTGTTCATATCTTTATAAACTATTTAATCTGGTCCCCGTTTCACTTCGTTTCACAGTGGTTCTCAGTTCATGCCAGCCGCCTTTAGGTTATCAAAGGTTTCTTAATGATTTAGAATCTGCAAGGACAACGGACGCAGCAGCTCAGAAGCAATCGTTAAAAAAGAAAAAATTTGACATCGCGGTCTGAATAAGATATAATTAACCACAGAATGCCCCTGTGGTGGAATTGGTATACACGGCAGGTTGAGGGCCTGTGCCTTAATTGGCATGCTGGTTCGAGTCCAGTCGGGGGCATTACCCGTCTATTTTTCGCGTTTCGCGATACCAACTACGAAACGTCCTCGATTAATTCCTTATACACCTGATAGGTCCGTTCTGCGATTGTCTCCCATGTAAAATTTTCGATGCGGGTCAGTCCGCGCCTAACCAGATCCTTGCGAAGATTTGCATCGTGTGCGATGCGACGTATCCTTTCTGCCAAGATATCCGCATCAGCCTCAGGGAAAATAAGACCGGCATCGTCAATCACCTGCGGAATCTCGCCAGAATCCGAACCGATGACCGGGACTTCGCATGCCATGCCTTCTATAAGGACTCGCCCAAAAAATTCAACCCATCCTGGGGTTGTCCGAGAGGGTAGGACTAATGTGTCCATACAATTAATATAGGCGGCTACCTCTTCAGGGGGGACCGCATCTATCCAGACAACCTGTTCCGAGATACCGAGGTTTTCAGCGATCCGCTGGAATTCGGATTTGTCCTCACCTTGCCCGACGATCAGAAGTTTGTAGGCGTACGTGGCATCTTGACTTGCGAGGCGTGCCAGTGCCTTGAGGAGTGTATCTATACCCTTCATCCGTAGCAGCCTACCGACATAACCGATAACAAAACAGCCATTGAGTTGCAATGCGTTTCGGAGTTCGCTAACGTCCATTTTATAGAAATGGCGTACATCAACCCCATTTGGAAAGGGTGTCTGTTCTCCAGTATATCCGCGTGCAGTTAGGATCTTACCAGCGTTTGCACTGAGCGGAAAGGCTCTATCGGTTTCTCGAAAGACGCGGTGTTCGATCCATACCGGCAACATGCCAAATCGCTGTTTGATCGGTACACTGAGTGAAGTGCGAAAGATAAAACGGCTCTGCGGACAATACTTCCGTTTCAAACGAACTGTCTGTAGCGCATTGAGGCTCCATGCCTCTTCTTCCAAGTGGATAATGTCGGGTTGGAAATCTTGGAAGTGAGGTTTCACACCGTGCCGGTAATAAAAACGACTGCCGTAGCCGGAGAAGCGGATTGGATACGGAAATTCTTCGCACGGTGTGTCCGGTTCTGGTTCAAAGACAATATCTTGGAAACTTTCATACCAACGTGTGGGCGTAATGACCCGTAGCGTAACATCCGGACGTTCGGCGATGAGTGCGAATTTTCGCCGATACGGTTTCATAATATAGGAATGAGAGAGAACTAAGACACGCACAACTGTTTGTTATCTCGGCTTTACGAAGGGCATTCTGAGCCTGCGGTTATTCTTCGTCAAGGTTCTATATTTCGTCTTCATCATTCCGAACGGTGGTAAAATCGATTTCAGGATGTGTATCTGCTTCCATCTCTAATGGTGTTCTTGCCTCCGCTACCGCTTCATGTGATGAGGCAAGGACATTCATTAAGCCCTCAAGACGCTCTCGAACGTCGGCGCGTTCTTGAGAAATAGCTAACCGTTCTAAATTGAGCTCTTCTTCAAGACGGCTATTCCGCTGTTCAAGCTCTTGAATGTGGGCATCGCGTTGTACCACGTCGCTGTTAAGTCTCGCAATCTCAGCTTCAAGTTCGAGTTTGTTTGCTCTCAATTCTTGAACTGTCGAGACCGCAAGTTCAACATGCTCTTCGAGTAGTGATACAATACTTTGTTCCAATGATTCAGCCATATTTCGATCTCCTTTCAGATCATCTTTTCGTTCAATTTACCACAGATTTGTAACTTGCTGTTGAAAATTCGGTTTCTGCTTCAATCAGCGATAGGTGTTCAGCGTCTGCCCAGTCTGGGCATTCATGAACGTAGTGAAAAAGATACTGCTGGGCGTATCCGACACCCCCCCCGAAATAGTTGTAAGCGAATTCACGTATTTCGCGATGTGTGGCGCGCCGCCGCAGATAGAGCGTCTCGAAAATGCGTTTTATCCAAACGTCAATCGGTAATGCTGCGAGATGTCCAAGCGAAAATAGACAGATACAATCAGCAACCTTTTCGCCAATGCCTTTGCGGTCCATTAATTTTTGCTTCGCTTCAAGATACGGCAGCTGCTTCAGTGAGGCAAGTGAGAGGTCCCCGCTAATGACCGCACGCGCGGTATCCTGAAGATAACTTGCCCGGTAGCCAGTGCCGCATGCAAGGAGTTCTGTTTCAGTTGTTGTCGCAAGCGCGTGTGCGCTTGGGAAACTGTAGTCCACGTACTCGCCAATCCTGAGTTTCTGACCATAACGTTCTGAAAGCCTACGAATGATTCCGCGGATCCGTGAGACATTGTTGTTTTGTGATAAAATAAAGGACGCTATTGTTTCCCAGAGTTCTTGGTTCAGAATGTGCATCCCCCAGAGTTTCTGAATCGTTCGATGGATGTAGGCATCTTTGGTGACTTCTGCGAGGAGTTTGGGGACATCGCGTTCCAAATCAAGATAATGTCGGAGGTATGGCACGAAAGTCGCCTCATCTTCGCTAATTGAGCTTTCAACAGATAAGGTAGACCCTTGTTGCGAAATTTTGAGTATCCGCCCCTCTACAACTCCGTAGTATGCCTCACCAACCCTGTTCCATCTAAAAGATTGTCCAGATTCTAAGGTGTATTTCAGACTAAAATCTTTTACGTTCTGAATTTGCATTGTGTGTTTGGTCAATTTTCACAGAAATTCCAATCAAACCCTTGCTATTCCTAATTAGTATATAGCATATTTGAAAAATTAGCAAATTTTTGTCAAATTCCCCAAGATCATTAAAACGCCAAGCATCGAATAGCCTTAGACTTATGGGTAGTTAGCAAGCGTTGCTGTCGGTACTAAAATTTCACAGTTTTCACGGTAAAATGGAAATTTGTGAAATTTGGAAATTGGTTGTAAACATAGATGGTGACTGGGTTCAAAGCGGTTTTAGGAGAGGGTTACTCTGAAGGTTACTGTGAAAAAATGGTTGTGGGTTATGGATAAGCGTCATTGGTGAAGTGGGTTGCTTCTGGAAGGTGGAAGGATGGAAGTTGTGTGAATATGGTTTTAACTTAACGGTATATTTTTGAGCGATTTACCCTTAAAAAGTTAAAATGAATTAGCGGTTGGCGGTTGGTGTTCGTCAGAATCAGGATTTTTTAGGATTGGGAAATACCGGGCATAAACCTAATTTCAAAATATTATAGTAGATTTTAGAATCAATTGCACACTCTGCACCGGTGCGGTTAGAAACCGCACCTACCGGGCCTGGGCCAAAAGTGTGTATTTATTTTTAGGATCTACTATAATGGGTGTGATGAATTTTTTTGTAACTTTTTTATTCATTTTCTCCACTTAATTAATAGAGACTTAAAGTTTGGACAATTTATGTTTTATTCCCGTTGGGTTTTGAAAATCTTGGTAATTTTTCTAAGGGATGTGTGGCAATCTGAGGTCTAAGAAAAAACATGATTTCATTAGTTTTTTTACTAAAGTTTGGACGCTCTTGTAAACTTATGCTGCCTTGTCAAAAGGCAGGTCTGTATGCTTTTGAAAACTCACATTATTCTGCGAGTTTGTTTTTCGTTTGAACTTGGCGGAAAATG
>JAJECD010000236.1 GCA_022822215.1 Candidatus Poribacteria bacterium
AGGTGATTTCAGAAGAGACGGGTATCCGATTAGAGAATATCGTCGTCGGTATGCTTGGCACAGCGCGCCGCGTCGTCGTTGACAAAGATAACACAACGATTGTTGGAGGTAGTGGTGCGAAAGAGGCAGTTGAAGGACGAGTTGCACAGATTCGGACGCAAATAGAGGAGACGACTTCCGAATACGACCGCGAGAAGTTAGAAGAACGGCTCGCTAAACTTGCGGGTGGTGTCGCTGTTGTTAACGTCGGTGCTGCTACGGAAGTCGAGATGAAAGAGAAGAAGGCTCGGTTTGAAGATGCGCTCGCCGCAACGCGCGCCGCTGTTGAGGAAGGCATCGTTCCGGGGGGTGGGACCGCACTCTTACGCGCCTCAGCATCTCTCAGCCAACTGGAATTGGATGGCGATCAAAATACGGGGCTTGATATTGTTCGGCGCAGTTTACTCTCACCGGTGCGTGCGATCGCAGAGAATGCTGGGTTGGAAGGTTCAGTTGTGCTCGCGAAAGTACAGGATGGTGTAGGCAATTACGGTTTCAACGCAGCGACGGATGAATACGGCGACATGCTCGAAGCAGGGATCGTCGATCCAACAAAAGTTGTCCGTTCAGCACTTCAGAACGCCTCCAGCATTGCTGGCTTGCTCTTAACGACAGAAACCCTTGTTACAGAGATTGAAGAGCCACCCGATGCTGCTCCTGCCGCAGCCGATCCGCATGCTGGGCACTTCCATTAGGAGATTTATCGGTAGGTGTGCTGCCCAAGCGCACCTATCACCTTTGTATGTGATAGCGGGGTTCCATCCCGCTGTCCCAATCACAATCCAAGCAGAACATCACTTTGGGTCCCAAATACTGGATGTTCTCGTTCCCACATTCTGGACACACCGTTACAGGCTTCTCGATTTCGACCCCTTCTCCTTGAAAGATACTCAGATAATACACCTTCAATTCGCCTTGGTAACGGTGCCCCATTGGGCAGCGTATCGAATGTGAGGCGTCATTTTCAAAGCGTTCAATTGTCTCTCGAAGGAACGTCAAACGGTGGTGGCAAATTGGACACGGATTCGGGATTAATTCCTTGAGGATAACCAAATCCGTATTGTTTTGTTCAATAGAGAGCGGCAAAGCGAGATGATGTGCTACCTGCAAGTGAGATAGCCCTTGCGTGCCGAGTTTTTCCGAAAGTTCTGTAACAATTTGCGAATAACTTCCCGCACTCAGCACGATCTCTGTCGGGACCATTGTTCCACCCTTTAAGCTGGAAAGAAGCCGATAAATGCGTTCTAAAATGGGTGCCATCCGCTATACCTTTCTACGAAAAAGAATTAAACTGTCTTACCTTCGGTTGATTGGGAAGCAAGCACTTGGCTGTTGCTTCGTGCCAGAGATGATACACTCCGCTGCGAACGGTAGGCATCTGTCGGTTGATTGCGAAGCAGAATTAGGTCGTCTCCGTCCCGCTCAATCACATCGTTTGCCATCAGTGTTGTTTCAATTTTTCGCATACTCGTCATGAAACTGATAGTGACACGGGCTGTCGCTTCTAATTTGATTTGCCAACCCGTCGTTGTTTTCGTCCGCGTAAACCCTTCGTTAATATCAAGCGACTGCATCTGTGCGGCGTTGATGATAACACCACTCTTTGCTTGTATTGCGTCTTGGGTTTTAACCGTGCTATCGTTATTATTTTCCGCTGCCATAGTATACTCCATGTCTATAATGGAATTTGAGTTGAACGTATTTTATCATGCATATTTCGGATTGTCAACATAGTTTTTATTCTTTTAGGGGTCATCGATTATCGGTTCCGCTGACCGATTCCTACCGCGACAACCGACAGCCGGCAACTGATAACCAAATTCCGTTTGACATCTGTCTTCCAATTAGACTATAATATGTGGAGAAAGGAATTAGAAGAGGTATGCGATTCACCTATTTTTGGCCCGGATGGGCAATTGCACTCGGCATTGGCATTGCCATCGGTATAACCGTGTTCGTCTACTTCAGGGTAGCACGTCCGATGCGTCCGAGATATAGGGTTTTGCTGGTTGCGCTGCGAATCTTCGCAGCATCAATCTTGCTTGCTTGTCTCTTAGCCCCGGTCGTTATTGAGAAAAAGGATATTACACCACCGACACACCTCTCCATTCTGGTAGATACCTCTCGAAGTATGGAACTCGTGGGTGAACCCACTGATGAAATGCACGCGTCGAGACTGAGTCAGGTAAATCAACTCTTGTTTAATGTGCCGAGCGGTTTCCTGCAGGCGTTACAGACTCGATTTGAGGTCCACCTCTATCCTTTCGATACCGGACTCCATCAAAGTGTTCCGTTTGCCCAAAGTCTTGATTCTGAAATGCCTCAGTTTGAACCTGAAGGGGCACTTACTGATATTAGTGGTGCGATACAAGAAGCAGCAGCGACATGGAAAGGGCAGCAGGCTGCAGGTATTGTGCTCATAACGGATGGTGGACACAATTCTGGGCAATTTCCTTTTGCAGCTATTGCTGGATTAGAGATGCCAATCTATGCGGTAGGGGTCGGGGCAGTTGAACCCTCAAAGGACGTTCAGATTCAACACATTGATTATGCACCGATTGCCTACACCGGTCATGAAAGCACTATCCGTGTGAATGTAACGCAAACCGGCTATACTGGTAAGACAACCCGACTGACGCTGCGTGAAGTGAACGGAAATACCCTCGTAGATGCTGAAACGTTGACCTTTGGACCTGAGTCGCAGACTTCGACCAAACCCGTAGTGGAAGACATTCGGGCAAGTGCCACTACACAACAGGTGGTTGAGCTGAAGTTGACACCACAGACCGAAGGCAACTTCCAGTATACCGTCACACTTCCGGCACTTGACGGTGAACTGACGGAGGCGAACAATCAAAAGACGTTTTCGGTGAAGGTGGTGAAGGCGAAACTCAACGTTTTCTATCTCGAAGGGAGACCCCGATGGGATTACACTTTCTTGAAACGGGCGTTAGCGCGCGATCCAGATGTTGAAGCGACGTGTGCGATCTTGTCGCGTGGCAGGGCAAGGCGGGTGGCTACTGATGCAGCGATCGAACGTTTAGATGGTTATTATCCGCAATCTACACTGGCATCCGAAGCACCGAGATTTCCAGAAACTCCCGCAGTGCTCTCTAAATACGATGTGCTGATTTTAGGAGATTTAGAGGACGCACATCTTACTGAGGCGCAGCAACTCGCGATCGTTGATTTTGTTGAAGTCCAAGGCAAACCTATTATTTTTTTACCATCTCGGAATATGCTCGGTGTGAACGGGTTGAGAAACACGGAATTAACGCACTTATTACCGATTGATATACCCGCAAATGGATGTCGTGTACACGACGCAGCGTTCACCGTGCAGCTGACGCAATCTGGGCTGTTTCATCCGATGCTCCAAATGGCGGACAGCGAAAGTACACTGGGAAATAACGCTACGCTATGGCGAAACGTTCCTGTTTCCTTATCGCGGTTTTTTACCGGATTTCAGCTCAGAGGCGGTGCGACTGTCCTTATGGAGAACGGAGGCGGGACACCCGTTTTGGTGCTTCAGAGAGTGGGGTTGGGCAAAAGCCTGCTGATCGCGGCGGAAGGACTCTGGAATTGGGATTTCGCTGTTAAGACTTTTAAAGACAATCGCTATCGGACAATCTATCCACGTTTCTGGGCACAGGTTATCCGATGGATGGCGACGCATACTGAGGACGAGAAACTCTATCTCACTACGGATGCCACAACCTATACGATAGGGGACGTCGCTGAAGTTAGGGCGTATCTGTATTCTGAGACCTATCAGCAACAAACAGACGCAACGGTTCAGATTGAGGTGACTCCACCTGAGGGAACGCCGTTCCAACTCCGAATTCGCAGCGCGACTGGAAACACGGACGGATCGGCATCGCAGCAGCGCATAACGTCCGACATCGGAAATCTCTATACTGCTAAATTCGAGCTCCTACAGAAGGGAACTTACCGGATTCGAGCCGTCGGCAGCAGCCGGGACTTAACGCTCGGTGAAGATCAAATTGATATTTATGCCCATCCGCAGCTTGCGGAATTGGAAGCTCCTCAACTCAATGAGGTTTTGCTGAAGGAACTCGCTGAACAGACGGGCGGTGCTTATTTTACAATAGCGGACGCGGCATCGCTTCCGGATAACATTCCGAATGTCCAAAATCCTGTGTTCGTTGATGCTGAACGTGAGCTCTGGGCACATCCGTTAATTCTCCTCGCTGTGGTCGGGTTGTTAGGTGCTGAATGGTTCTTACGTAAGCGGATTGGATTGGTTTGAGGTGTTCAAGGGACAGAAAAGTGAGACATTATTATGGGACGATTAATGAAGTGGCGACCCTCTTTTTTTCTCTGTTGCCTCCTATTTTCCGCAGCGATTGGCACGCCAGAAGCGGGTGAGAAGTTCACGATCGCCCAAGTCCACTATGGCGGTGGCGGCGATTGGTATGGAGACGCGACGACAATTAAGAATTGGCTCCATCTCCTCCGCACCCGAACGGATATTGAAACAGACGAAGAGAGAGTAATTCTCAAGTTGACGGATCACATTCTTTACCACTACCCGATGCTCTACCTTGTAGGACACGGAAATGTCCGGTTGACTGAGAGCGAAGTTGAGATTTTGAGGGACTATCTCATGAACGGTGGGTTTCTGTTTGCCAACGATGATTATGGACTTGACGAAAGTTTCCGCCGTGAAATGCGTCGTGTGTTTCCTAATCAGGAATTACAGCCTATACCGAACACACACCTGATTTACCGATGCTTCTATGAACTGGAGGGGTTACCCAAGATTCATGAGCACGACGGCGAACCCGCACAAGGGTTTGGACTCTTTCACGATGGAAGAATGGTCGTTTACTACGTTTACAGTGCTGACATCGGTGATGGACTTGAGGATGCCGATGTACATCCAGAGGATACGCCGCGGGTTCGCGAACTCGCAGCGAAAATGGCGGTGAATATTGCTGTTTATGCCCTAACGCACTAATAACCATATACACTATGAACACACAAGATGTAAATCGATCTTATGAAAACTTGATTAATCAGCTGCGTGCGATTCGGCGGCAGTGGCGATGGCTGATTTTCTCGGAAGGATTGTTGAAGTGTATCGGCATTCTGGCACTTGTCGGGACGGGTGTCCTCATCGTTTTTGCGTTGAGTTTACGCATGTGGCAACTCCCATTCTCGCACTGGATGCGTATGGGTATGCTGTTGCTGTCAATAGGTGTTGCTGTCTATGCGGTTGTCCGCGCACTTGTGCTGCCGCTCCGTCGGAGATTGACGGATGCAGCGGTCGCAGCGCGCCTTGAATCGACGCAAGCAGAAAGCGGGTTTGCATCCGAAAATCGAATCTTGAGTGCCGTCCAACTCTGGAGTGCGTTAGCAGATAACCGACTCGGGTATGCCCCGGAATTCATTGAGCACCTGATTCTTCAAACCAGCAGAGATATGGAACAGGTACAGTCCAAACAGGTGTTTCAGTCCGAGTTTCGGAAAATCAGGCGGAATGCGGGGGTCGCTGTTGCGGGTATAGGACTTCTTCTAATCACATTCTTTTTCTTACCGACTGCTTTCGTGGACTTCGCACACTCGTTTCGGGCATTACCCACAACGCTCCAGGCGGACGCCGAAGGTCTAAAAAATCTCATTCAGATTACAGAAATTCAGCCGGGTAACACTGGCATCGAACGAGGCAGTGACGTTAACATCACTGCCCAAGTAAACGGACACTTCGGCGCGCCTGTTGAGCTCTATTACCGCGTCGGAGAAGCAGATGCAGCAGCGTCAACGACAAAATGGGAATCTGTGCTGATGCAAAGAACCGCCGCCCCTATAGATCGTAACGAGCAGGTTTCCGCCCTTTCCTTGTTATACCGTGTGACGCTTGAGAAGGTGAGTCGTCCGCTCCAGTACTACGTTTCTGTGGAAGCGGCAGTGTCCGAGCGGTATCAACTGACAATCAGCGATGAGCCGGTTGTCACACAATTTCAGTATCGACTCAACTATCCACCTTACACGCAGCTCCAACCGCAGACGCTACCGACAAACACGGGTGATATTCAGGTGCTTTTCGGCACAGAGGTCGTCTTCACAGGGGAGAGCAACAAACCGCTTGAGAAAGCGTCCCTTGTATTTGAGGTATCTGACGCTGCGCCGTTAGCGGTTAAAGCGGCAGCGACAGGTCAGTCCAGCGAAGAATCGGTGGAAGAAGGGCAGGTCCCAGAAACGACTCAAATGTCCCGTGGCATCCAAGGTGCTTTTATCGCGCAACAGAGCCAGAGATACCAGATCCGTATCACCGATGTTGAAGGTTTCATGAATCGTGCCCCAATTAACTATACACTCACCGTTTTTGAAGATGCCGTCCCCGATGTCGCTATCGTCGCCCCGGCGCGGGATACTGTCTTAGATAATAGCATGTTGGTGGAGCTGAAAGTGGAGGCAACAGACGACTACGGGATACAGGAGCTCCAACTCGTCTATCGTGTTGAGGTCGAGGGTGCTGAAGCAGTGAATGTCCCATTAAAACGTTGGGGAATTGAGGGGGCAGATGTCCGCAGAGCTGTCTTTCTGAGTTATACTTGGGATGTGGATCGGATTGGTATCTTTCCGGGTGAGGTGCTCGCCTATTACGTTCAAGCCTTGGACAACGATGCTGTCTCTGGACCCAATATTGGTAAGTCGCCTACCTACACGCTTCGTTTCCCATCGCTCTCAGAAATGTACGATTCGGTTGCTGCCGAACAGGAAGCGGAACAGCGTGGACTCGATGAACTCTTTGACGAACAAGCAGATGCTACAGGGTTGGTCGATAGTCTCCTTGATACGATGAAACGGATGGGCAGAAGCAATCAAGAACTTACGCGCAACGATGAAAATCTCATGCAGCAGGTGCTTGAAAACCAGAAACAGATTGAGGAAGCAGCACAGCAATTAATCGAAGATATGAAGCAGACGGCGGAGGAGATGGAGCAGAATCAGCTCTTTGACACTGAGACGATCCAGAAATATCAGGAACTCCAAGACCTGATGGAGAAAGCCCTCTCTGAAGAGCATCAAGAGATTTTGCAGAAATTATCTGAGGCGTTGGCGAACCCGCAGCTGACTGAACGACAAGGGGCAATGCGGGAAGCGAATCTCAGTCAGGAACAGTTTTTACAGCAATTGGAACGCGCGAAATCGCTCTATGAACAGATCCTGCTTGAGCAGGAATTAGAAGCCGCTGCGAAACAGGCAACCGCACTCGCTGAACAACAGAAAGAATTGATGGATACATTGGAGGCGAAGACTGAATCCGCACCTTTGAATGATCTCGCGCAAAAAGAGGATCGCGTGGGTGAGGAGTTCGGACAGCTCAGTGAGAAATTAGAGGAACTCGGCACCGATATGAAGGTGCTCGCGAAAGACAACGAAAACGCGCCACCGCAGATAGAACGGCTCGGAGATGAAATTCTCCGCCTCAATCGGTTTGCGCATGAATATCAGCTGCCCGAAATGCTTGATGCTACCAGTGCCAACCTGCGAAGTGGACAGAACAGCGAGGCACTCGAATCGGGACGTGGCGCACAACAGACCCTGATGGAACTCGCACAAGGCTTGGATAACGCTTTGGCGTTTATGGAAGGTGCGAACGCAAACGAGTCTCTAACCGTGATGCGTGAAGCCATTGAAAGTGGGCTTCATCTCTCGCATCTCCATGAAAAGGTTATTAACCAAACAAACGACATTCTCGTCGCCGCGCAATCGAATGCCTATATCCAGAGTGAAATCTTGAAATTGCAAGAACTCGCAGCGGATGAAATTACCACGGCAGAAGGGCTTACACAACTTTCAAGTAAACTCTGGGAATTAGGGGGGCGACAGATACAGGTGCCACCTGAAGTCGTCTTACATCTCAATGCTTCAAACGATGCGCTTTCTCGTGCTGCACGCGCTTTAGAGGATAGGCAACCGAGCCTCGCGCTCCCGATTCAGAAAGCCGCACTTGCCGATCTCAATCAAGCGATCTTTGAACTCCTTGAGGCGATGGCACAGATGAACCAGCAGATGGGTGCTGGTGGATTTGAGGATATGATGCAGCAGCTCGAACAACTCGCCGAGGGTCAGGAGCAGTTAAACCAGATGGCTGAGCGTCTCAGTCAACAGATGCGTGAGCAGGGGCAAACCCCTGGGCTACAACAGATGATGCAGCAACTCGCTGCGCAACAGCAGCTGATCCGAGAGGCAACACAACGTCTCGCAGAGCGTGCTGAACAGATGGCGCAAATGCTTGGCAGCCTTGAAGAGGTGGCTCAGGAGATGAATGCGGTTGAGAAATCGCTCCAGCAAGGGAGCCTTGATGATGAAGTGCTTGATAGACAAGCGCGGATTTTGACTCGGATGCTTGATAGTTTAAAATCGCTGCAGAAACGGGATGTCGGCAAGCAGCGGAAGGCGGAAGTCGCGAGAACTGCTGCGACCCCTGCACAGGAAGTTCCGCCTTTGCACCCCGACTTACTCGAAATCGTTCGGGAGTTAGAAGCTGCGCCGAATGCCAAGGAATTTGAGGATATTCCGTTTCAGTATCGTGAACAATTGAGACAATACTTTAAGGCACTTTCGCAAAAGACTCAGTAGTTGCTGTCAAGGTTTTGTGGCACACTCGATGCTTGATTGTGGGGAGTTAACGTATGCCTGATAAAGTCGAAGGACAACAAGCGCACATCTCGAGACGGCGTTTCTTGAAGAAGGCAACTACTGCCGCTGTTACAGCGACCGTTGCACCAGAGGTTTTAAATGCCTTTGGTGCGCAAACGAACAATGCGATTCGTAAAAATGTTCAAATCAATACGAAGGAGAAGAAAATGAAAACAGCAGTTAGCATCGTTGAAGATGCTTTCTACATTAATGGTGAAATTACCTATCCGGGACGTTTCTACGAAGATAATAAAATCGAAGGATTGCTTATCAACACCCGCATGGTGCAGGGCATCTTCGATGATAGGAACCCAGAAACCATTCATCTGTGGGAATATCCAGATACAGGCGAATGGGACGCTGAGCGTAATACGCGTGAATTCTTAGCGGCGATGCCGACGTGGCGCGCTCACGGGGTGCTGGCGTTCACTATTAACCTCCAGGGGGGGAGTCCCGAAGGTTACTCTAAAGCACAACCGTGGCATAACTCCGGTATAGAAGTCGATGGGAGTCTCAGGGATGATTATCTCTCGCGGCTTGAACGCATTATCGACTTTGCTGATGACCTCGGTATGGTTGTCATTCTCGGTTATTTCTATTTTGGGCAGGACCACCGACTCACCGACGAAAACGCCGTTATACGGGCTGTAGATGACGCAACTGGGTGGCTCTTTGACAAGGGATATACCAATGTGATCATTGAGGTTAACAACGAATGTAATGTGAGATATTCACACGAAATTTTACAACCGCATCGTGTGCATGAATTGATTGAACGGGTGAAAGCAACGACACGCAATGGCAATAGATTCCTCACGGGAACGAGCTATGGTGGTGGTCGAGTGCCACTTGAGAATGTTGTCCGATCTTCCGATTTCTTGCTTGTTCATGGAAACGGTGTGAAGGATCCAAACCGTATTATCTCTATGGTTCAGGAAACACGCCAGGTGCCGGGTTACCGTCCGATGCCGATTCTGTTTAATGAAGATGACCATTTTGATTTCGATAAACCGCTGAATAATTTTGTCGCTGCTGTGAGTCAATACGCTTCATGGGGCTACTTCGATCCGGGTGAAAACAACTACCATGACGGTTACCAATCCGTGCCGGTGCAATGGCAGCTCAACACGCCGCGGAAACGTGCCTTTTTTCAGAAGGCTCGCGACATCACTGGCGGCTCTTCTGGATAATATCGGAAGCCGAATTTAAACCTACCTGAACGAATCGCAAGGAAAATTAAAAATATGCCACAAATTGATCCAACCTATTTTGCCATTGTTGTTGCTGTCGTCATTATGTTGGGGACGAGCATCCGAATTCTTAAAGAATATGAGCGTGCTGTTATCTTTCGCCTCGGACGTTTAACTGGGACCCGCGGTCCGGGACTCGTGCTTATGATACCGTTCTGGATTGAGCGGATGCAAAAGATTAGTCTGCGGGTTATCGTCAACGATGTTACCCCACAAGACGTGATTACGAAGGATAACGTCTCTGTGAGTGTCAACGCTGTGCTGACTTTTAGAGTGACGGAACCCAATCGGGCGGTGATTGAAGTAGAAGACTTCGGTTTCGCGATCAGTCAAACGGCACAGACGACGCTGCGGAGCGTCCTCGGCCGCGCGGAACTCGATGACCTCCTCTCGGAACGTGAAAAGTTAAATCAGGATTTGGAGGATATTATCAAAAAGCATTGTGAACCGTGGGGTGTTGAGGTGCTGGCGATGGAAATCAAACACGTCGATCTCCCCGTTGAGATGCAGCGTGCGATGGCGAAGCAGGCGGAAGCCGAGCGGGAACGTCGCGCCAAAGTCACACACGCCACCGGTGAGTTTGAGTCTGCAGAGGTTCTCACTAACGCTGCAGAAATCCTCAGTAAAACTCCGACAGCCGTGCAACTCCGATTCCTTCAAGCACTGGTAGAGGTCAGTGCGGAGAAGAATTCAACCGTTGTCTTCCCGATTCCGATAGACCTGCTCAGTCCGTTTCTTGAGAAGTTGCAGCCGGAGGAGAAGTGAGGAAGCCCCCTCGGTTGTCTTACGGGTAGTAGGCACACGCCGCTGTGCCGTCACACCAAATCAAGTGAGCCTGCGACCAAGACGAGATCCCGTACATCTACGATGCCGTCTTTGTTGACATCCGCGGGATGCTCTCCTTTCTGTCCAAAGTTTGCGGCAACAAAAACTAAATCAGAAATGTTTATGATGCCGTCTCCGTTGATGTCCTCTGGGCGTTTTTCGGGTTCGGGCATCGCATCCGTGAGTTGCCACAATAGCACCGTGCTGTCCCAACTCCCAGTAGCGAGCGTTCCGCCATCCGGACTGAAGGCGACGCTGTTGACACCATCCGTATGCCTGGTGAGCGTGTGAAGTGTTCTGCCGGTTTCCACGTCCCATAAACGAATGGTATTGTCCGAACTGCCGCTTGCGCGTGTTTTTCCATCAGGGCTGAAGGAAATGCTATTGATCGTATCCGTATGCCCAATGAATAGGTCAAGTTCTTCACCGGTTTGTGTGTCGTATATCCAAACACCGATACGACTCGCGACTGCCAGACGTGTCCCATCTGCGGAATATTTTATCTCATGTATCGTCCCTTTATCGAGACGTATTATGGCACCTTCAGGGAGACCCCATTGGGTGTAGTCTTGGGCGAATGCACTTGGGATAGAGATTATTATAGTAAAGCCTACAATTACTAAACTTTGGACAATTTTTTAGTGGATCCTACATTTCGCCCCGCTGGGGCTTGCCTCTTGGGGATGTAGCATTTCTATAGACATTCCGCCCCGCTGGGGCTGCGCTTGGGGGCATCTAAGTTTGTTTTTCTCTGAGTTGGGTTTGCGTAGGAAACTCACAGAGAAATCCGAAAACTCTTAAAATTGCTAAGTGAAACATCGGATCATCTAAGCATGAACACACAACGGACAAGCAAGCAGATTCAATTTTACCGTGAAAATGGATTTCTGATTATTGACGATTTCCTGAACGGTGCCGAGTTGGCATCGTGGCAGGATACTGTTGACCAGGCTATCGCAGCACACGTAAGCCGTCTGGATACCCATCACAATCAGAGAGGCGAAGACGGTTACTACAAGAATGTCTTCGTTCAATGCGTCAATTTGTGGAAGACGAGCGCGAAGGTTAAACAGTTGATTCTTGACCCCGAGTTGGGTAAACTGGCGGCAGATCTCGCCGGCACTTCAGGCGTGCGATTGTATCACGACCACGCCATGGTTAAACAACCGTGGGCAAATCCAACGAACTTTCATGTCGATAATCCGTATGACCCGTTTTATTCACATCAGGCGATTATGTTCTGGGTGGCACTTGATGATACAACAGTTCAGAACGGTTGTCTGTATTTTCTCCCCGGCACCCATAAGACAAGCGGCTTTGATATCGGTGGGAGTCTCGGAGAGGTCGGAATTGGTGAACTGTTTCGCGAGTATCCAGAGTGGTCAGAGATTGAACCCTATGCTGCTGAGATGAAAGCGGGAGCCGGTGTATTCATCAGCGGGATGGTCGCCCATGCAGCGGGTCCAAATATGACGACGCACCCCCGTCGGGCATTTGCTATGCTCTTTATGCCAGCAGATGCTACGTTCAATGGGAAGAAAAGCGCGTTGCCCGATGAAGTGTTTGCGAAGTTGGAAACCGGCGATGTGTTGGCGGATGATAAGCATCTGCCATTGGTTTTTTCGTATTGAGATGGTCGTACATCGTCAGATCAGTCTTATTGGATAGAAAGTCAGCTCCCTTCGAGTTGAGAAACACTCGGTTCTGCAGTATATCTGGTGGACACCGTGTGCAGATTGCACGGAACGCACCCCGAGCGAAAAAGGAGCGAATGATGAGATACCGAATGACGGCCTCGAGGATGTCTTGGTGGATGAGGGACATTGGGTGACACAAGGTACATACAATGCTTATGGAATTATCGTCTTGACGCGAAAATCGATGACGGGCGAGTTTGAAGTTGCCCGACCTTTGGATCCCAGGGCGTCTCCATATTTCTTTGATTGAGCGTTTGAATAAAATGGCAGTCCTTTTCACCTATGGTTCCACTACGTCGCGTTCACGACCCCTTTGATGTAACTACCATCTCCATTCGTTGCTTCTTTGAGAAGTGAGGGATAATCTTCAAGCTGGACGATGTGCGTTACAAGCGGTCTTAAGTCGATGTGACCACGCGCAAGCATCCGGATCGCTGGTGGGAATGTATCCCGTATCTTTGCGCCCGGTGATGAGCTCACCAAATTAAACGCGGCACCGTGCCACTCTTGACCGTTGATTGTCACTTCTTCTCGAACACAACCGAAGAGATTAATGTGCCCACCTCTGCGAACAATTTTAGTGGCGAGGTTTAACCCGGCACCCTTGCCAGAACAGTCGAACACCACGTCAATTGGACGTGCCTTCAATGCTGGTACCAGTTCGGACACCTCAATTTCCTTAGGGTTATAGGTGATTTCAGCACCGAGCGACTTCGCCAGATTTAGCCGTTTCTCAACGAGGTCTATGGCGATGAGGTCATTCGTGTAGAATCGGCTCAGCGCTTGGATGAACATAAGTCCCATAAAACCACACCCAATGACTACGACGTTGTCAGCCGGTAGCAGCGGTGCCGTGTCAAGTCCTGTTACAACACACGAGACTGGTTCAACTAACCAGTATTCGTCTGCAATGTCCGATTCTGGAAGGACATATACGTTATCGGCAAGGCAGTTCTTAATACCGTCGAACCCCAACCCTGTGCCTGTCACACGCGTTCCCTCTTCAATCCCTTGAACATTGCTCCCGACTTTTGTGACATAGCCGACCCCTTCATGACCCGGCGGCGCGTAACCGCCGTCCTGAAAGGTTGCTAAATCCCAAGCGCAGACCCCACAGGCGGCGCGCTGCACCTGTACTTCACCCGCCTGCGGATCAGAGACATCAATATCAATAATCTCGACGCCACCGTTTTCTCCATATCTAATCGTTTGCGTTTTCATTTGATGTGCCTCCCTGTCTGTTTGCTTCCATGTATGACCGGAGCACGGTGTTAATTTGTGCTTCGTAATCAACGTTACGGGCTTTGAACCACTTTAAGATATCCTGATCGATACTTGTAAAGTGTGAAGGGAGAGGGGCGGTTTTCCAAAAAGTTTCATCGGTAGGTTGGACATCTTTATCATTAAGCGCGTCCTGATAAACTTCCGCATCGCTCATTGCATCGACCTTCTCCCAATCCGTTTCATCAGGAACGTGTGCCAGTTCTTCACGCGTATATTTGACTAAAGTAGATTTGTCTTTCATTTTTAGTTGCCTTCCTTGCTGAAATAATACGACGCGTGTAGCCGCGCCACGTATAAACCACATACAAGAGACGACCCGCGCTTCGGCCAAGGACAACGATCCTTTCTTCGCCGTAGTCGTATCGAACATCTACGCGCTCTATCCGATCAGGATCATCAAAGACGAGGGCAGCGCGTTTGAAACTAATTCCACGTTTTTGGATACATTCTTGATTCTTCTGTTCGTCCCATTCAAATTCCATTATGGCTGGTTTGAGGCGTGTCTTATCCTAATTCTTACCAAGTTGTGTACAGTATAACATACTTTGTGTGAATAGTTAAGGGAAATCTAATTCTACAAATTGTTAGAAGGTTCGATGAGATAGGGAACCTGCCAGTCGGTGTTCCGAATATAGTGCCTCCAGAAGTAGATAGCACAAGGTATGAGAATCACAAACCCTATAAGCCCTATCCACCACAATTCTTGAAACCCTTCGATTGTCAGTTGTGACGAGGAATCGTCAGACTGTATCTCAAGCCACTCCATAATTGATGGGATACTATTATTTGCTATATGGATCACCGTTGGAATAAAGAGCGACTTCGTTCGGATATAAAAAATAGCCATCATACAACCGAAACAGAAACTACTAATAGGATCCGGATGTAGGATGGCAAAGATCAAAGACGACGCGAAGATACTTTTTGACACACCCCACTTGAAACTCCATCGCGTCAACAAGATACCGCGGAAGAAGAACTCCTCGATAACTGGAGCAAGTAAGATAATTGTGAAGGAATCCAACAAATTCGCAAGAATATGTTTGTTACCGCTCGGCATAGCCCTGGCCGCACCACTTTCAATAAACTGCTCTTTGAAAAAATCAGGCATGAAGATGGATACAGGGAAGTAAAGCAGAAAAAGGCATGAAAGGGAAAGGATCACAAGTGGTACTGCCCACAGACTGTAACGCCCAAGCGTACGCCACGGCGGAAGCGTTCCGCACAATCGACTGTAAGACAAGCCTGTGCCAGACAGCATACCGAGGGTAAAAAGAAGAAAGAAAACGTACAGCAGGAGATTGATTAAAGCCTCTCGAAGTGGAGACGACTCCCCTTTGAACCAGGCAGGCAAGAGTTCTCCAAGGATAAAAATACTAAGCATAGTCGCGATAAACGCTAAGATAGCATAGCCGACTAATGCTCTAAATCGGATGCTTTCAAAGGGATTTGAATCAATTTGCATACTAATGTTTGCATCCCCACTGTTCTTGTGCTTTATCTACTACCAGTTCGTATGGGATCCGTCCCGTCGGCGAAGATGTGGCGGTTCTGAGAATTTGAAGGTCTGGGACCTTACGAGTTCTTCATTAACTTCAACGCCCAAGCCGGGCCCGTCCGGGACGGGTATCGCTGCGCCTTCCAGCTTATGTTGCACGGGAAACAGATCTTCATCATAGTGCCCAGATGCCTCTGTTGGAGAAACCCGGATTTCTAACCAAGCGAAGTTCGGAACTGCTGCTGCGAGATGAACCGTCGCAGCCGTGCATATAGGACCTAACGGGTTATGGGGCATTAAGTCAATATAGTGTGTCTCCGCTAAACTCGCGACTTTCATTGCTTCTGTCAAACCACCGACGTTACAGACATCAAGGCGTGCAAAGTTCGTGATACCGCGCGCCAGATAGGGGAGAAACTGCCATTTACTGGAAAATTCCTCACCAATCGCGAATGGAATATCGGTCATTGTCCGTAGAGACTCATACGCCTCTGGCGTTTCGTCTCGGATGGGTTCTTCCAGAAAATCAAGCGTACCAGACGGCATACGCTGACAAAAGGACGCGGCTTCCGCAACGCTGAGTCGGTGATGGTAGTCGATACCGAGAACGGGTTCAGAGCCGATGGCTTCTCGTAGTGCGGTTAACCACTCCGCTGCGAGACTAATGGACTCACGCGGTTCAAAGATGTTTTCCTCACCCGGTTTTGCACGATGCAGTACGTTTGTGCGGATGACGTTCCAACCGTTATCAAGCAATAATTGGGCATTTTCGATCAACTGCTCAACCGATGCTGCACCCGTTGTGGCGAAACACGGCACACGGTCTCGCTGTTTCCCGCCCAGCAGTTGATAAACCGGTACGTTCAACGCCTTTCCTACAATATCGTGGAGTGCGATGTCAATTGCTGAGATCGCGCCTGTTAAGGCACGACCGCCCTCGAAGTATTGGCTCCGATACATCTCTTGCCATAAGCCACCGATCCGCATCGGGTCACATCCGATGAGGAATTCGCGGTAGTGTCTGACTGCACCCGCAACAGCCAATTCTCGACTCGAAAGCCCTGATTCACCCCACCCGTAAATGCCTTCGTCGGTCTCTACTTTAACGATGTGTTGATTCCGATGTCCTACCCAAACAGGGAACGGTTTGATGTCCGTAATTTTCATAGTGCATTTCTCCTTAAAATTTATCCTGAGTTTCTAATCCTTATACCAAATCGGTTGGTAGTTGTCAATCGGTTTTTGTGTCTGCTGCCCGCTACTGACTGCTGATCGCCAAAAATCCTATCGCACTTGAATTGAATCAACAAGTCTGATACAATGCCAAAAAAGCAAAGGAGGACATTCAGATGGCTGAAAACCAGATTAAAGTGGCAGCATGCCAATTACTCACAAGTGAGGATGTTTCTGCCAACACTGTCAAGGTATTGGAACAAATCGAAGCGTGTGCAGAGATCGGGGTTCAGATTGCGGCATTCCCAGAAGGGTGTCTGTTCGGTTACTGCTGCCGTACAGATTATTGGAAACGTATCTCACCACAGGTTTTTAAAGAGGCTGAAGCAGAAATCGCTGAAGCAGCACGTCGGCACGCGATGGCTGTTGTTGTTGGTTCAGCGCATCACGATGGCGCAAATTGGCATAACGACCTCGCCGTATTCGATCAGCAAGGACTCCTCAAATACCGTTACGGTAAGACCTTTCTTGCAGGAGAAAAATGGTGCATCAATAACCGTGGCAAACTACCGATCGTTGAACTTGCGGGTGTTGGTTGTTGTTTTATTATCTGCCACGATGTCCGCTACCCTGAGTTAGTCAAGCTTCCAGCAGCGATGGGTGCACAACTCTGTATTTTTTGCTCGTGCGAATCGGGGCTGCTCTCGGAATATAAACTTTCTGCTTATCGCGCCATGCCGATTTCACGTGCGACGGAGAACGGGGTCTATCTCCTGATGGCGAATACACCGGCGAATCCTGAGGACATCCGCTCCCCCGGATCATCGCACGGCAACTCGAAGATTATCCATCCTGATGGCAACGTCATCAAAGAGGCGGGATTTTTTGGAGACACCATCATTGCTGAAACAATAGACATTTCACAAGCAACTGGCTCACAAGCGAAACGGACTTATGATGAGGATACCATCCTTCGAGAATGGTTCCGACAAGGCTGTGAGTTTGTTGTGAAGGTTTAGCACAAAACATTTAAGGAAGAAGATTCATGTCAGATCAAATCGTTTGTATCCGCGCTAATTCGCTCGTTGATGGGATCAGCACGTCTGCCAAAACGCATCAGGCAATCCTTGTGACCAACGGACGCATTGACGCTGTTGGTCCTCAAGAAGAGATTGCCAAAAAAACACCGCCTGACGCACAAGTTATTGACCTCGGTGCCGCGTGTCTCGCCTCGGGTCTCATCGACGGACATACACACCTGAGCCTTGCAGGTGACGGGCGGAACTATGTGCAGATGTTCTCTGAAACCGATGAGATGATGGTGTTGACTGGTGCGATGAACCTGCAATGCCATCTCGCCGCGGGGATTACGACAATCCGTGAGCACGGCGCGCGGAACAAAGTCGGATTTACGCTCAAAGAGGGGCTTGAACGCGGTTACATTCCTGGTCCACGTGCCTTAGTCAGTGGACGACCCATCACTTGCACAGGCGGACATTTCCATGTATGTAACGAGACAGCGGATGGTGAGGCGGAGATGCGCCGTTCCGTCCGCCGCTTGGTTCACGAAGGCGCGGATTATATCAAGATTATGGCATCAGGTGGTGGGACTGCCGGAACGATTCCGGGACGCGCCAGCTACTCTGTTGCTGAGTTGCACGCCGCTGTCCATGAAGCGCACCACTTCCACCGGCTCACAGTGGCACACTGCCGCGCGAAGGAATCGATGGTGCGAGCGGTTGAAGCGGGTATTGACCTGATGGAGCATGCGGAATTTCTCGATCCGGACGGTGAACTCCGATTCGATCCTAAAATTGCGGAGATGATGGCGGAATCTGGTATCTGGATCAGTCCAACACTTCAAGCGTGGACAGGGTATCCGCGCATCGTTGAACTTCGCAAAAAACGGGACAGTGGAACAATTTCTGCCGGTGAAACGACTGAATTAAAACAAAGCGAAGCGCGGGCAGAAGTCCGATTGGACGTGATGCGGCGTATGCTCGACTATGACCTCCGGGATAGGATTGTGCCAGGGACTGATTCAGGTGTTGGCAATCTCGCATTCGGGCATCTTGATTACGATTTGCAACTGCTTGTCGAAGTCGGATTTACACCGGCAGAGGCACTCATTTCAGCGACCCGTATCTCCGCCGAGGCAATCGGCATGGCAGATGAGATTGGGACGATTGCCCCGGGCAAAATTGCTGACCTCGTCGCTTTTGAGACTGATCCGACGAACGATGTGGGTACGTTTAGCCGAGTGGTTGCGGTGTTTCAAGCGGGGAAGCGGGTGAAATGAGGCACAGTATGCAGTCAAAACTCATAGATGTCTTCACGCCGTTTTGCGACCTTATGTCGGACGAGTGCTTGTAGGTCTTCCGGCATTTTTGCGAAGGTTTCAGGAAAAACGGGTTGGTGTCCGCCCTCGCGCATGAGATTCCACCAAGCAGGATAGTAAGCAATATTCAGTGCCATACGGTGTTGATCGTCGGTTGTGTTCGCCCCCTGTCCGTGCCATGTCCCACCGTGCCATAACAACACAGAGCCACGCCGTCCGCAGACAGGCACTGGATGACTCTCTGCAATATCGGATTGCGAGGGTCTACGCCGTGCGCGATGACTGAATGGCACAACGAGCGTCGCACCGTTCTCAACTGTGAAATCCGTTATCATCCAAATCGAATTAATCATCCACGGCGTTTCTGGGAGGCGCGCTGGCAAGTCGTGCGTCGAATCGGAGTGAATGCCACCCTGTGGTGCGCGCGGTTTGACCCATTTTGTACACGCCTCACCGAGTCTTGCGCTCTCACCGAGAAAGTGACGGATGACTTGTAGCACCTGTGGATGCGCGATGCACTCCCAGCACATCTCATCGAGGTTGACTACACCGAAAAGCGTTTGATACAGTTCAGCATCTGGATCCTGAAAAGCCTGTCGATTCGTTGAGTCTTGATGAAGTTGGAAATACTTCTTCGCCATCGCGTCGGCTTGCGTTACGGGGATTGCGTCCTCAATTAAGCAATAACCGAATGTTTCGAGATGCTCTATTGCGTTTTGTTGTCGCATTTACTGATCTCCGTTTCTCTTTTTGTTACGAAACACCAACATAAATCTGTTTTCTTCTATTTGCACAACGCGTTCTAAAAGAAAGTACTTCTCAATAATGTGCTTAGCAAAAGGGACTGTCCAAAAGTAGGTTGGATACGCGTACGTACCTTTGTCAGGAATTGTCTTACTTCCTCCTATCAAACCCGTCTGCACATCATATCGCTCTGGAAGTGCTTTCTCCCCCGCTCTTTTGACTAATTCATCGTGCATAATGACAACGAACATACCCTTATCCGATAGAATCCGTTTCAGCTGGACTGATGCGAAGTCGATGCCTGTTGCTATTGCGCCCATGTCTGCCATGGCAAAGGTAAACCGTCCTGCATTGCAGCCCAAGTCTAATGCGCGCATGCCGGGTCTTACGAGTTTGCGCAAGTGGTCTTCATATCTATCAACGGCAAATTGGGATCTTGGATTGTCGGGATCGGTTGTCGGATGGACCCCTCCTGCATTGTAATGTTTTCGAGTTGCCTTGAATACGCTCATGTGTCTCTTTTCCTTCAAATATCGCTTGCATTGTCTGGTGTTATCGTGTAAATTAGCAGATAGGATGCATCATACATTTTACCATAGTTTATCATGTAGGAAAAGAAAAAATAACTGGAATACAATACACTATGAAGATTACTGGATTTGAAACGATACCCATTCAAGGTCGGGCGATGATCTTGAAAATGTTCACTGACGAAGGAATCATCGGCTACGGTGAACCGATGAACTACGAGCATTGGCGCGTCGTTGCACAAGCCGTAGATGACATGGCGGCATACCTTGTTGGCAAGGACCCACTACAGATTGAAGCACACTGGCAGGCGATGTACAGATCAAGCTATAGCCGAAGCATGCCGGCGTTGGTCGGTGCCCTGAGTGGGATTGAGATGGCGATGTGGGATGTGTTCGGTAAGGTCGTCGGGATGCCGGTGTGGAAGTTATTAGGCGGTTCGGTGCGGGATCGGATTCGCGTTTATACCGGTATAGGTGGCACAACACCTGAGGGATGTGCGAAGCGCGCGAAAAAAGCAGTTGAAACTGGTTTTCGTGCAGTAAAGATGGGAGCTTCGCCTCAGCCTGTCCGGTTTGTTGATACCCCAAAGGCGATTGACACGATGGTAGCACGGGTGGCAGCGGTGCGCGAGGCAGTGGGTGATGAGGTCGATATTGCTGTTGATCTGCATAGACGTTTGAGTCCAACGATGGCTGTCATCTTAGTAAAGGAATTAGAACCCTTCCGTCTCTTGTTTGCCGAGGAGCCCTGCCATCCGGAAAACAATGAACCACTGTTGACGTTGTCCCGCTCTACAACGGTGCCAATCGCGACCGGTGAACGGCATTTGACGAGGTGGGGTTTCAGAGAGGTAATCGAGCGTGAGATGTGCGCAATTTTGCAACCCGATATCCGACACTGCGGTGGGATACTGGAACTGAAAAAGATCGCGGCGATGGCGGAAATCCACAATATGGCGGTCGCACCGCACAACGCCGCCGGTCCTATCGGGGTTGCAGCATCGGTACACGCGATGGCAACAGTGCCGAATTTGTTGATATGCGAGGGCGGACATCGGCGCGGAGAAGGGGTGTTTCAGACGCCTTTGGTGTTCAAAGATGGATTCATCGAACTTCCGACAGCCCCTGGACTCGGTGTGGATATGGACGACGCAGCTATTGAGGCAATCCGGGATGAGACGTTTCGGTTGCGTGGGATGTTCTGGCACACAGACGATGGTGCTTTTGCAGATTACTAATCGTGTATCTTTGCGTAACACTTCAGGTCATTTTATTTCGATCCGTCGGGCGCGTTGAGAGGTTCGTTTTTGGGGGGATATCCCATGAGATGTGTCCGCAGCGTGGGCATCGCATCTCAAATTCGACGAGATTTCTGACAGTGCCTGTTTTTTCCGGTTTCCGTCGGGTTTGGCATTGCGGACACCGCACAGCACGGAATTCATCGGCATCGCTTTTGCCAAAGTAAGCACTGATCTTAAAGAGAATAAGTAGCAACACAACAATGAAAAAGCAAACGAGGCTGAAGATGAGAAAAGGGACAAGCGTTGGCATGTGGCTTTCCTCACAAGAGTTAAGGCTGGAAAATAAATGTGGTTGTCGGTCCGCGTTAATCTGTCAGCAGTATGAGCGGCTTAACAGAATTCTGACGATATGTGGCTTCTGTGACATTGTCGGCAAAGAAAGGGGCGAAAAATGCGTCAGCGATTTCCAAGAATGCGGGTAAGTCGAGTCCCATATAGTTCCCTAAAGCATCGTCACATTCAACAATAACTTGCCGTAATTTATCCCGTCCGGCAGTAGAAAGGGTGCGCAATGGGCGCAGCATTCGCATGTGATGTTTGATGAGGGATGCTGAAACCTGAATCAACCCTTGAAGAAAAAGACGATACGTATCCTCTGCTTGGTGCCATAATCCTTCCCACGCTTCATGTGCTTCCCACCAGTAGGCAAAGTTGTACAAATCTACGCCGTAGCGGTAATCCTCATTTTCCTGCCAGCGTTCTGGCGGTAACGGATTATCATCGTGTTCTTCTTCGAGTCCATAACTGTGTCCGCGCGGATCTCGGATGGGATGCGGTGTGATGCCCGGGATATGCCTATACGGCGGGAACGGTTTTTCTGGGCAGTATCGATGCCAATTTGCATCAAAAGGTTCGGGTTGTTTAATAGTGTCCATGTCGTCAGCGGTATTCTATATTCTGCCGACCCCGATGTAGTGAAAACCCGCGGCTCTTGCTTCTGCCGGTGAATAGACATTGCGTCCATCAATGAGGATGGGTGTCTTCATCTGCTTGGCGAGTTTACGGAGTTGAAGCCTGTGGTAGAGATTCCATTCAGTGACAAGCACTAACGCGTCTGCATCGTAGGCGAGCGCGTCTATATCTTCTGTGAAGTACAGGTTAGTGTTAGCAGACGGATCCTTTCCCCTTAAAGCACGCTGCGCATTTTCAATAGCGATCGGGTCGTGTGCACGAACAGTCGCACCTGCAGCAATGAGCTCGCGAATAATGTCAAGCGATGGCGCTTCTCTCACGTCATCCGTGTTGGGCTTGAAGGCGAGACCGAGGATACCGATAGTTTTACCTTTGAGTGTCTTCAGGACCCCTCGCAATTTTTCGATGATATGCGCGCGTTGGCGAAAATTAACGGTACGTGCAGCTTCTGTGATGGGCATCTCGTATCCGGATTGCACTGCGACTCCTAACAACGCTGAAGTATCTTTAGGGTAACAACTCCCACCCCAACCGAGGCCTGCTTGGAGGAACCGCTTTCCGATGCGAGTATCGAGTCCAATACCGCGCGCGACCTCCGTCACGTCTGCATTCACCTTTTCACAGAGTCCTGCAATTTCGTTGATAAAACTGATTTTGAGCGCGAGGAATGTGTTCGCAGCGTATTTAATCATCTCAGCACTGTTTGGATCGGTTGTCATCATCGGTGGGAGGTGGTAAGCCGATGGTCGTGGAAATTCACTCGGTGGATCAAACGTCTGTTCGAGAATCGGTTTATAGAGGCGACGTAATGTATCGACAGCTTTTTCACTATTTGCACCGACGACGATCCGATCGGGATACAGTGCGCCTTGTAAGGCTAAACCTTCTTGTAGGAACTCCGGATTTGAAGCGACAGACACATTTCCCTGAATCCCACGTGTCGAAAAAACAGACTCGACAACCTTAGCGACACGTTGGTTGGTGCCGATGGGGACAGTGGACTTAACGACAAGCGTATAGTGTCTATCGGGCAGACAGACTTCTGCCACTTCTCTCGCCGCCTGTTCAACGTGCTGCGTATCGGCTTCCCCGTTCTTTTTCGGGGGCGTTCCGACAGCAATCAGAATCAGCTCTGCATCCGGCACAACTTCAGCCACACTGGGTGTAAAGCGGATAGCGTGCTGCACCATTTCAAGCAGACCTTGGATGCCGGGTTCGTGGATCGGGCTTTTCCCTTCGTGTAGGAGGTCTAACTTGCTTTCGTCTTTCTCTACTACGGCGACATCATGATTAAGGTAAGCGAGTACAACAGCCGTGGTCAACCCGACGTATCCTGCACCTATAATTGCAATTTTCATTTTTTTTACTATCAAATATGGGCATCGTTCCACTTCGTTTCACGATGGTTTTGGGTTAATTCCAACCGGAATGGGAGCATGAACAGTTATTAAGAGTCTATAACTAACAACACATCCACCGATGAGAAGATATTTAACTTGGTATGAATTTAGCAATCTCAAGAACTCTTTGAAGTCGCTCGGTAGTTGGATCGTAGCCATAGTTAATCTGCCGCATCAATTCGAGGGCTGCCATACGCTCTTGGGGCGTTTTAGAATGCCAATAGGCTTTGTCAACTTCGTCCGTTTCTTCAAAGGAGGACATCACAGAAAATGCTTCCTTATCCACTCTAAAACTATCAATTGCTCGCATTGTTCTCATACCTTTCATTTATTCAATAGGTGGTGGTTCGACGTTTTCCAGCAATCTATTGATAATATCTAAACTTGTAATACCGTCAGCCTCAGCGTTGAAATTCGTCAAAATTCGGTGGCGTAGGACGGGGATCGCAACCGCCTTGATATCCTCATAAGAAACGTGATAGCGTCCGTGGAGAATGGCGCGCGCCTTCGCACCGAGCACCAGATATTGCGATGCTCGGGGCCCGGCTCCCCATTGGACCCAATCTTGAATGAAGTCGTATGCATCTGGAGCAGGACGCGTCTGCCGATTCAACTCCACGGCATACTCTACGATCGCCTCGGCAATAGGGACTTTCCGGACGACCTGCTGTATTTGTAATACCTCTTCTCCAGTGATAACAGCGTTGATTTCGGGTTCATAAGCCGCTGTTGTTGTCATCACAATCTCTTTTTCAGAAGTTTTGTCTGGATAATCAAGCGTGATATGGAACATAAAGCGATCAAGCTGCGCTTCGGGGAGTGGGTAAGTCCCTTCTTGTTCAATTGGGTTCTGTGTCGCTAAAACAAAAAACGGACGTTCCAAGAAATAGGTTCTACCGCCTGCGGTGACCTGATATTCTTGCATGGCTTGTAAAAGTGCGGCTTGTGTTTTCGGGGGTGTTCGGTTGATTTCATCGGCGAGAACGATATTGGCAAACACGGGCCCCTTAATGAATCGGAAGGCGCGCTTACCTGTTCCATCTTCTTCAATAATATCGGTCCCGATAATGTCGGATGGCATTAGGTCTGGTGTAAATTGGATGCGGTTAAATGGCAATTTGAGAATCTGTGCGAATGTGCTAATTAACAGCGTTTTTGCCAACCCGGGCACCCCGACGAGTAAGCAGTGTCCCTGCGAAAAGAGCGCGATAAGGAGCTGCTCGATAACCTCGTTTTGTCCAATGATGCGTTTTTTGAGTTCGGTTAGGATATTTTCTTTCGCTGTTTTTAGTGTTTCAGCGACTTCTATATCGGTTGCAGCGTGCGTGTCGGGCATGTCGTTTTTCATATATTTAAGATATAAGGTTTAGTCGTTTGAGACTCTCCACATCTGGAGTCCATCGAAATCGAAGTTAACATCAATAACGCGTGCCCCAGCATCTTCGAGTTTCTGGCGCACACTATGTTCGCGTGTCGGTTCACAGTAGAACAGGAGACACCCTCCACCACCGGCACCACACGCTTTTCCGCCGATAGCACCGTGTGCTGTTGCGATTTTGAAAAGCTGCTCAATCTGCTCATTTGTAACAGAGGAGTGTAATTTTTTCTGATTCTGCCAATTTTGGGTGAGGAGTTCGCCGAATTCAGTTAGGCGCCCTCGCATCAGTGCCGTTTTGGTCGCCTCAGCCGTGGTTTTGAGAGTTTCCAACGCGTCGCGAACACTTGGATCCGCGCTTTTGTAGGCGGTTGTCACGTTCTGGTGGATGTTGCCCGAGAGTCTCGATTTCCCAGTATAACAGAGAACGAGGTTTTTTTCAAGTTCGTAGCGAATGGGGGGAGAGAGTCTCAACAGGGAGGTTTTGACCTCTTCTCCTTGGAATTCCATAAAGTGAATACCGCCGAGGGCACTGGCGTACTGGTCTTGTTTTCCACCGAGTATACCGAGTTCATGGCGTTCGATAGTGCTGGCGAGTTCGGCGTATTCGTAGGGGAGATAGGTGGCTTCTTTGAGCGCGCCGAGGACGCTAACGAGGGCAACCCCCATTGCTGCCGAAGTTCCCAATCCACTTCCAGGAGGGGCGTTCGACTGTGTGATCAGGTCAAATCCACCGATCTGTATGGACATTCGCCGGACCGCTGCCTTGACTAAATCAATGTTTCCATCGTATTCGAGTTGACGTACATCGTCGGCTTCAATGAAGGTATCGAAATCTGCGGAATAGATACGAATACTTTTATCTAAAATCCGCTGTAATTCAACGGAATCGTCCTGCATTGTCTGGCGTTCACAGCGGAGCGTTGCATAAGCATATCGATTGATCGCTCCGTTAACGACCAACCCCTTTGAATGCTCGGTGAATAAAGCTACGTCGCTCCACCCTCCAGCAAAGTCAATTCGGACTGGAGCTCTCGCTCGGATTAGCATGACGAGTCTCCTGACATCGGGTTTTATGAGCACGCTTGCAAAGAATATCTATAAATAATGCGGAAGAATAAACAAGCGAAACTACAGATCCGGCAAACCGGCAATAGACATGTTCCCCTGCAAAGGATAATGAAAGCAAAAATTGTGGTAATAGTGAGCCGATGATCGTATTGAAATATCTTGCAAAGGCAGTCTCTGTCGAGAAAGTGGTAAAAAAGCGTTGGTGATAGATGTAACGCGGAAAAGCCGCAGCTACCCCGATTCGGAAACGGGGCATAGCCCCGCGGCTTTTCCCAGAAACTGAGCGAAATAACCGCTAATCTGAGGAAGTAGCGTCGCGAAGCTTCTTACCAGCTTTGAAGACAGGGACTATCTTCTCGGGGATACTGAGCGGTTCGCCAGTCTGTGGATTGCGACCTGTGCGAGCTGGCCGAACTTTGGCTTCAAATGTTCCGAAACCGATCAACCCAACAGAATCGCCGTTACTCAAAGCATCGCAAATAGTCGCAGCAAAAGCATCAACAGCGGCGGTTGCGTCTTTTTTGCTAAGACCGGCCTGTTCGACGATACTGCTGACGACATCGTTCTTCATTAATTTTGCCATGTTAAATGTTCCTCTAATTTTCAGCCCGAGCCAGAAAACGGGGCATCTGCCAAACAACGGTTCTCCCACATCGAGCGTAAATTGGATTTAGCAAAAAACTAATAGTAGTAATTATATTATACTATACAGATATAGATATGTCAAGATAAAATGCAGTTAATGTCAGAATTAGCTAGAATTATGGGGCGAAAATATCAAGAACTATCCCCGAAGCTGCCTTATAGAAACAGAAACCCAGCTAACTGGAGCCATTACAATTATCTATAGAAGCGATTTTTTGACGCTCGGAAGAGAGCTAACTGAAAACTAAATGACTCTACCATTTAGCGAAGTTAACCTGACATAATACATAAGGTTTCTTAAAATTAATACCATAGATTGCGGAATTTGTCAAATTTTTTTGCTTTAAAGCCGTAAAGCATTTGATTAAATCAAATTTTTAGCGGAATGATTTAATTTTCAACGGATCCTTTACCTGCCTATGCGGAGTGGCTTTACCGAAATATTTGCTTTAAGCGGTATGTTTGTGGTAAAATTATAAGATATAGTTTACTGAAGGTTCCGCTTGAATAACACAATAAAGGAAAATATCAAAAATGCATGAAAGTTACCGTGTAGCGGTTGTAGGCGCGACCGGCGCTGTCGGCAACACGATGTTGCAAATTTTAGAAGAGCGAGGCTTCCCTATTGCCGCCTTGAAACTTCTGGCATCGCACCGTTCCGCTGGTGAGATTCTGTCCTTTAAAGATGCCCCGATTATCGTTGAAGAATTAACGCATGATTCCTTTGAAGATGTGGATGTTGTCTTTTCATCGGCGGGTGCGTCTGTGAGTCGCGAGTTCATGCCGACAGCTGTGGAAAAAGGAGCACTCGTTATTGACAATACAAGTGCCTTCCGTATGGACCCAGCCACCCCGTTGGTTGTCCCTGAAGTCAATATGGAGGCTGCCCGGACGCACAACGGGCTCATTGCCAATCCGAATTGTTCTACCATTCAGATGATGGTCGCACTTAAACCGATTTATGACGCTGTTGGCATCAAGAGAATCGTTGTTTCGACCTACCAGAGCGTCTCTGGCAAAAGTGGACGTGCTGTTATAGAATTAGTGCAGCAAACGAAGGACGCTCTTGAAGGCGTACCGGTTACTTTAGATAAATTTCCGCACCAAATGGCGTTCAATGTCGCGTTTGATTGGCCCTTTTTAGATTGTGGAGACAATGAGGAAGAGGTCAAAATGATCAATGAGACTCGGAAAATACTTGAGGATAACACAATTGGTGTCTCTGCTACAACGGTTCGAGTTCCAGTTTTCTACGCACATTCTGAATCCATAAACGTCGAGACACACGGAAAACTCACCGCAGCTGAAGCGAGAGAATGTCTCGCCACAGCACCGGGGGTGAAACTTCTGGATGATCCGAGTAATCAGCAGTACCCACTTGCTATAGATGCCGCAGGCAAAGACGATGTTTACGTAGGTAGGATCCGGGATGATGCCTCGATAGAAAACGGCTTGAATCTTTGGGTAGTCGCGGACAACCTACGGAAAGGTGCCGCCTTAAACGCTATTCAGATAGCTGAAAACCTGCTATTATAATCGGTTCAAAAAGATATGGAACTCAACCTTGCGACTCTCCAAGACTATTTGCGTAGACAACGGGCGGAGATCGGCGTATTTGAACCTGACACGGAGTTCCATATAGAAGAGATCGGCGATGGCAATCTTAATACGGTCTATCGTGTCTCGGATATAACGCGCCCAGAGCATTCTCTCGTCTTGAAACACGCGCCACCCTACATTAAAATATTGGGTCCCGATTATCCCTTGTCCGTTGAACGCTTGACTTATGAATCCCGCGCCCTGGATGTTTACAATCGGTTGGTGAGGGGGACTGTGCCTGTGCAATACAGCTTTGATGCAGATGTAGCGGTCATAGCGATGGAGGACCTTCGAGACGCACGTGTGCTACGAGATGATCTGATTGCTGGGACTGTGGATATCGCAATTCCTGAACAGATTGGGCGGTTTATGGCGGTCGTGCATAGTCAGACGTATCTTGATAACCTTGATAGTGGGACCGCGCAGCGTTGTAAACAACAGTTTGCGAACACCACTATGCAGTCGATAACGACTGATTATGTGTTCACCTTTCCGTATACTGACCATGAGACGAACTTCTGGACCCCCGGGTTAGAACCTGACGTTCAGCAGTTAAAAACGGATACGGACTTTTTGGAGCGAGCCGCACATCTTAAACAGGTTTTCCTAACAGCGCAGCAAGGTGTCACCCATGGAGACCTACATACAGGCAGTGTTCTGGTCCAAGGCGACACAGCCAAAGTTATTGATGCTGAATTTGCCTTTTACGGTCCTATAGGATTCGACCTCGGATTATTTTGGGCGAATTATCTCTTATCTTATTTTTCGCATCAGGACGCTTTGCGTGTGCAATCGGCACTCAAAACGGCGATTGTGCAAACATGGCACGCCTATACTGCTGAATTCAAAATGATTGATGCAGATTTGAGGATGGAGACATTACAAAACGTCTTCTATGATGCTGTCGGCTTTGCAGGATTGGAAATGCTACGTCGTCTTGTGGGTGCCGCGCATGTCAAAGATATAGAAGGTATCGTTGATATGTCTCGGAAACTGCGTGTAGAAAGAGCTGCGCTTCAATTCGGAACGACCCTTGTTAAAAACCCTCAATCTTTTCAAGATGTTACAGCGATAATTGAGAGGCTTTGATCACAATCACAGTATCACTAAAAACTACGGATTGGAAGCCCAAAGATTTATCTTTGGTAGGAAAATCCGCCCTCTTGGAAAGGACCAAAGCGTTCATTTTTCCCTTGACGTTTGGTCTGAAATTGTGGTATAATAGTTATATCGTGTTGGCAAGCATTATGAGCATTACCGCTTGGTAATGTGCTTGCCTCCCACTCATAAGGGGATAAAGGCACGATACACGATATACCATGAAATTAACCTTTAAGTATCCTACGAAAACACAGGAAGAAACAGTGTTAGCGTGGCTTGACCATCTCTGCGAACTCCAGAACTCCGCACGCAATAACCGAAAGCATGCACACGAAGAAGAAGGTCGTTTTGTTTCGCGATATGACCAAGAGCAACTTTTGAAAGTTGCCCGTGAGAAATATGACGACTTTCGGGAAGTCCCTCAAGATTTTCAAGTTTCTATTCTCAAACGTGTTGATAAAGCATTTGATGCGTTCCGGAGACGGTGTAAAGAAGGTGCGGCGAAAAAAGGCTACCCTCGCTATAAAAAGCGTGTCCGTTCTTTGACGTGGTGCTTGCGAAAGCACAAACTTAAAACCGGTGAACGAGTTCGTCAAAACCCGATCCGCGAAACAGGCTTTCGCCATAACCGCTTGAAAGTGCCGAAGTTGGGTGAAGTCAAGATACGGATGCACCGTCCGTTTGAAGGGGATCCGAAAGAAGTCACGCTCGTGAAAAAAGCAAGTGGCTGGTATGCTTATATTACTTGTGAAATCCCCAACACTCCGAAAGTCGAACCGACGGATGCGATCGCTGTTGACGTTGGCACGACAAACTATCTGACGACTTCTGAAGGCGAAAAGGAAGATAACCCGCGTTGGTATCGCCAAGCAGAAGGATTGCTGCATAAACACAACCAGACGATGGCACGCCGAAAGAAAGGCTCTAAACGCTGGTATAAAGCGGGGCATGCCGTTGCGCTTCATCATGAACGAACTGCTAATAAACGCAAAGACTTCATTGGTAAACTCGTCTACAAACTTTTTCATCATTGCGAAAATAACGTGCTTATCACTGAAGACCTCAGCGTATCTAACATGGTTCAGAATAAGCACCTCAGCAAGAGCATTTCGGATGCGTCTTGGGGTAAATTTTTTGAATGGTGTGGGAACATAGCCGAAAGAGACGGTTTCCACTTCCATCAAGTTGCTCCCAAGAACACTTCGCAAACGTGCTCTGCTTGTGGTAAGAAATCGCCAAAGAAACTCTCTTTAGCGATACGGACCTTTAATTGTAGTTTTTGTGGCACGGTTTTAGACCGAGACCACAATGCTGCGATAAACATACTCTTACGGGCGGCTTGCGCCCATCGTGGAGAGCGTTGGGTTACCACCCTCTATGAAACGAGAAACACAAACGAAGCACGGGACGCGGGCTGAGAGACTGCTGAACAACTGTTGTTCAGCGACCTCTTAACAAGCCCAAGTCTTTAGGCTTGGGTACATTGACTTTTTGAGAAGGACCATGAGAGATTACTACGAGATCCTCGGTGTAGACCGAAGAGCGACCCCAGAAGAAATTAAGAAAGCGTATCGCAAACTCGCAGTTCAGTATCATCCGGACAAAAATCCTGGTGACAAAGGGGCAGAAGAGAAATTCAAAGAAGCATCGAATGCCTATTCGGTACTCTCCGACCCAGAAAAGCGACGCGTCTATAACACACGCGGGCATGCTGGCGTGAATAACATGGGGTTTGAAGGCTATACGACGATGGACGACATCTTCGCGAACCTGAACCTCGACGATATTTTTGGGCGCGGCGGGTTTGGTGGATTCGGTGGGTTCGGCGATGCCTTCGGCGATGCCTTTGGTCAACGGCGTACAACTGCGCCTACACGGGGACGCGACATCCGCATGAACATCAGTATCCCTTTCGGGGACGCAATATTGGGTAACAAGAAAGAGGTCACTGTCCGAGGAAAGCGGATCACCCTTACAATTCCACCCGGTATTGAGAACGGAAAAACCTTACGCATACGAGGTCAGGGCGAATCTCTTGGTATTGGCATGTCGGGTGATTTATTGGTAACGGTCTCTGTGCAGCCGCATCCGACATTGACCAGCGACGGCTTAGATTTGTTGACAGATGCAAAAATCTCTATGACGACCGCAGCATTAGGGGGTTCGGTTCGTGTGAAAACGCTAACTGATGATGTGGATTTAAAGATCCCGCCGGGTGCGCAGCCTGGACAGCAATTACGTCTACGTGGGCGGGGTGGAACGGATACCTCTGGACGGAAAGGGGATTTACGGGTGCGATTGGTTGTAGAGATACCGAAATCGTTGTCTCGCAAGCAGCGGAATTTGCTCAAGGAATTTGAGAAGACGCTGTGACAAATACAAACCAGCACCAAGCCAGTGTTATGTTTCTTTTAATTCAACGCCGCGTAGTATGTGATTCAGAGATCCTACCAAAAGTAACAAAAAATAAGAACTATGCCAACCCGACTTGAACTCATTCATAGTAATATAATGGAAGCAGAAGTTGATGCTATCGTGAACCCAACAGACCTTGTTCTCAGTGGTGGGGGCGGTCTGGACCGGGTCATTCGTCAAGCTGCTGGTGAAGAGGTGGATCTGGCATGTGAGGGGATTCGCGAAAATTATGGTGGTTGTCAAACCGGTATTGGATTTCGTTTGTTCTGCTTTCTCGGAGAAAAAAAGTAAAAGCCCTATAAAGTTTTTGGTATAACATAGTATTGGAAAAGAGTAAGTGCCAAATGTTCACATGGAAAAAAAAGATTCAGCAGTTTGAAGCACTCCTTAACAATCTAAAAAATGACCTGTTGGCTTGAAAACCTTGCCGCAAAACGAAGACAAAAATCTATTTTCAAAGGAGATTGAAGGAACTTAAAAAAAACGTCGTAATATGAAAACTCAGGGAGTTTAACAATGGAACTGGAAGGTTATTTTGACTTCATTCAAGAAGGGGTCATCCGGATTAAAGGGAATCGCATTGACATCGAGATTGTATTAGAAGATTATCTGGAAGGCGCGAGTCCGGAAGAAATTCTGCTACGCTATCCAACCTTAAACCTTGAAAAAATACACGCAACTATCCTCTACTATCTGGCGAAAAAAGAGGAAGTGGAAGCATATCTTGAACGGGTGAGGCAACTTGACGAGGAAGCGGAACAAGAACAACTACGGAATCCATCACCTTTCGTGGTTGAATTACGGGAACGTTTCGCAAAGGCTTCCCAAGAATTGCTTGAGGCTGAAGGCAAACGTACCAGATCGGCAGATGTCTTATGAGACCTCGATTTCTCCTTGATGAAAACATGGATCGAGCGATTCAGCGGCAGCTCCAACGATTGAGTCCAGAAATAGACGTGAAGTTGGTGGGAGATGCGCAAGTGCCGCCACGAGGAACGTCTGATCCAGACATTTTGATGTGGATAGAAGACAATGATTATATTTTGGTTACCAGAAACCGTAAGACGATGCCAAAGCACTTTAAGGAGCATCTGGCTGCGGGCAGGCAAGTCCCAGGAGTACTTTGCATCCGAAAATCTGTAGCGATGACAGAGCTCATCAATGTGTTATATCTGATTTGGTATGCTTCCGATGCTGAGGAGTATCGCGATAGGTTGGTATTCATCCCGCTATAATATCCAATGGGTTCGCTAAAACACTGAGAATCTATTAAATAATTGGTGTAGAGATATTGAAGTATAGATGATCGATTCATTTTTGACATCGGATTTCATCGAAATAGACATAAATGCTGTGCAAGAAATAACCTTTGTCGTATTGGTTGGAAGCGGATAATAATCTCCGCCGCAATGTGGAATATACGAGAAACCAATTGAAAAAGACTAAGATTTTTCATTCATTCGCCGAGTGTAATAAAGAGGTTCAACGTCTAAAACTTTTGCAAAAGCAGCATCCGCTTTGTCCTGAAGCTATACCGCTGGAACTGGCTGACTTAGATCAGTGGATAGTTTGGTCTTACGAAGTTTGTCGGTGGCAAAATGGGATGTTCGGTGTCGGTAAAGTTCCTTATCAAGCCAGGAATCCCAATGAAAAAGCATCGAGAACTACGTCATTGGATTGGTGTGACTTGGAAACAGCTGTACAGTGTGTGAAAAATAATCAGTATCATGTTGATGGTATCGGCTTCGTTTTTTCGCGCGAAGACGGTCTCAGTGGTGTTGATTTTGATAACTGTCGTGACCCTTTAACAGGACACATCCGTAAAGAATACCAATTTTGGATTGACGCACTCGGCGGATACGCTGAAGTTAGTCCTTCGCGTACTGGTGTAAAGGCTTGGGTGAAAGGAACTGTATCCGATAGATATTTTAAAACTGAAAAATCAACAGGATTCAGAATTCTGAATTTCGCGGGTGGTGAAATAGAAGTCTATCGGCGAGGCCAATACTTCACAGTTACAACGCAACGCTTAAAAGACGCGTGGTGGCTTGCTCCAGCTCAGACGGAATTGGATGTTCTCAGCGAATGGTCCCTGTCAAAGGTTAGCAGAGATATATCATACTACTTCTCGTCAGCACTCTTGTCTATGCAAGAAACTATGATAAGTGAGTTATCTTTGCCCGGACCTACGGATGAAGATGCGAAGCGCGAGTTGTCCTTGTTGCAGAAGTATTGGGATGAAATAAGTTATGGATATATTGATGAATCATCAATAACACAAGGAGTGGTAGAGATGCCCACTGATTTTGATCTATATCCTATTGGAGATGTATCTTATGTTAACATTGGTCAGTCTCGATGCCACCGATGCGGTAGGAAGTGTGAACCACAATATGAATTATGTAGTGATTGCTATAGGGACGGGGAACCTGAGTATAAGGTAAAGGAGGCAGTTTTTAACTATTTCTCCAAACCCAAATTTCAGAAAGATGGTTTTTTTCCAAAGTATGAACATAAGATTCGTATTGGGACTTATACACCTCGCCCCGATGTCGTTCTTTTTGATCAACAAGGAAATTTGGCGGCTATTGCAGAGTGCAAACGGAGTGGAGTCACAAATTATGGAATTAAACAGTTAAAATCTTATCTCACCATGAGCGATGCGCAATTTGGGGTATTTGCTAATAGTACTGAACCGGATAAATGGATCTATTTTGAGAATTTGCGTAGATATAATTTTAAACAAGATGTATCACGTTCTCAATTTGAAACAGAGATTGTTACAGATCGATCAATAGAGTCCATTCGTGAAGAGAAAGCCAGACTCGTTAGAGAAACCGAACAAGCAAATATCCAACTAACGAAAGAAGTTTGTTCGTTAAGTGTTAAGAAAGATCAATTGCAAAATGAGATGACAACACAGAAGCAACAGCATATACTCCTAAAGCAACAATGTATGCGTCTATTACAAAAAATAAGTTTCTTAGAGCGAGACAAGGACAGGCTTGAGAAAAATCGAAATAAAATCAAGCTTGAGCGAAAAGTCCAGCGAGAAGCACTAAAAAAAATAAGTTCTGATTTAGATGGGCGTATTAAGCATAAAACCTCCCTAATTCAAGAACTTGAATCAAAATTGGGCGAACTAGAAGTAACATTTGCCCAAAAACCTATTTATGGAGAAATTGAAAAAGAACTTAAACGATTAAATGAACTGGAATCAGAAATCACGCGGAAGCAACAAGCAGTTGGAAGATATAAGGAAAAGTATGCTGCTTATGAAAAAAATAAAGTAGAAATCAATCAAAAAATACAACGACTCGTCCAAGTTTCGGAAAAAAGGGAATCTATTCTCAAGCAACTTAGGGTAGTAGTTAATCGATTAAAAACAACGAACCTTGAACAAGAGGCACAAATTGAAAGGCATCGGGAACAATTAGTACAAGATTTGCGAAAGCAAGGATCTATTTCCACTCAACTTACGGCAGAAATCAACCAGTTAAAAGAAACGCAATCTAGATTGGAAACGGAAATTATGGAAAAGACACAGCAATCCCCGGACGAGGAAAAAGAAATGCGTCCTGCTTATATACAGATTCAGGTACAAATTGATAAACTGGAAGCAGAAAAATCTAAACTTGAATCAGAAATTGGGCATCGAATTTTTATGCTTCAACTTCAGAAAGATTGAGATTTCTTATGATGTGGTATGTACTTAATAACTGGAAATCTCATCCGTAATATTCAATGATAAACATCCGAAAGATACAGGTAGTTCTTATTGTCCTATTTGGTGGTCTGATGTATGTGGATTTCTTTATAAATCACGAAGGAAATACATGAAATAGGATATAAGTGCCTCAATTGTTTCCACACTAAAAATATAAGGAGAGCAAATGATCTCATTATCACAACGGAGTC
>JAJECD010000055.1 GCA_022822215.1 Candidatus Poribacteria bacterium
GTTCGTTTTTTGTTTCTCTGTCTGAATCAGGATTTACAAGATTATAGGATTTTCAAGGTTGGGTTTTCCTTGACATCTGGCTTTCTGTTGTGATATGCTAATTCAATAAACGTTTCACTTTATATTGCGTTAACCTACTATAGAAAATTATTGAGCAGCGTCTGGATATACATGTGCAGACCAATTTGCAGTTTTGGAAAATTTATCTTGATACATGTTGTCTGAGCCGACTTTTTGATGATCAGACGCAAACTCGAATTCGTCGAGAGACTGAAGTTATCAGTTGGATTCTCCCGCAATTTCGTATGGAACAATGGTCCTGGATCTCCAGCACTGTACTGGTAAATGAGGTAGAGCAAATCCCGGATTTGAACCAACGCTCCCAAATCAGAGATTGGCTAACTGTGGTGCACCAGACTATTTCCCTTGGAAGAAGCGAAATATCAAGGGGCAAACAACTTGAAGTTTTAGGATTTAAGGAATTAGATGCTTTGCATCTGGCTTGTGCCGAGAGTGCTTCTGTAGATATTTTTCTTACAACGGATGATAGGCTACTCAGAGGAGCAAAACGTAATGACTCCCTCCTTCGCGTCCAAGTCGAAAATCCTTATGTGTGGCTCCAGGAGGTAACAAGAAGTGAACGCCTTAGAAATGACGGATAGTGAACTTTATGAAATGGGATTTAAAGTCCTCGCTGATAAGCTCGGTGCCTCTGAAGTACCGCGGTTTGTTCAGCAGTGTAAACCGGGTACAGGTGATTATTCTGTTGACCGACATAAATTATTGGCAAATGAGCCAGATATAGAGACCATCGTTAAACGGATCCAGGACAGACAACCGATAAGAGAAGCGGAGGAACGCGCACGTGCCAAAAGATTCGCTGCACCTCAAAGCGAAATCAGAAAAATGACGGATCTTGAGGTCTTTGAAATTGGAAATCAAATCCTTATTGATAGACTTGGCGTTGATGGATTCATCAGGTTTACTTGGCACTGTCAGGAACTTAACGGCGGTCATCCTCGGGACCTAATTGAAAATGAGAAGGATGCTGAGGAGAGGATTAAACTTTACACAGCAGGGTTAACACTAAATCCAAGAACGGTTGAAACTTACATCAGACGTGGAAACGCCTACAGTTACATCCGTGAGTATGATAAAGCCATTAATGACTATAGCGAGGCGATAAAGATAAAACCCGATTATGCCAAGCCTTATTACAATCGCGGCAATGCTTATCGTGATAAAGTTGATTTTGACAACGCTATCGTAAATTATACCAAAGCAATAGAGTTCAAACCTGATTATGCTGAAGCATATTACAATCGCGGTAGGCTTTACGCTGAGGGTGATGCGTATGACAAAGCCATCGCAGACTTTAGCACGGTAATAAAATTTGACCCTGAACATGCCAATGCGTACGGCTACCGCGCTGACCTTTACCGTGATAAGGGTGAGTACGACAAGGCTATTGAGGACTATAGCGTAGAGATAAATCTCCGCCCTGATGATGCCGAAAGCTATTATGACCGCGGTACCGTTTACGCGAAAAAAGGCGAATATGACAAAGCCGCTAAGGATTTCAGTAAAGCCATAGAACTCATTCCGACCTTCACAGAAGCTTATGCGAAACGCGCCCTAACTTATTCGCATTTGGGCGAATTTGAATTGGCTGTTCAAGATTATAACAGGTGCTAAAGTTTAAATCGAAACATTACCTATGTACTAACTGCAGAAGACCTTGAAGAAAGCGACAAGGTCAAACTCTTTGAGCATTTCATTGATGACCTTAAACAAGTCATAGAAGAGAGCCAATAGCATCATGAACATCGCAAATGCCTTATATCCGCAGTTCCGCGCACTCTTGGACAAAATATTTAAACGGATTGGCGACGGCACGGGAGATTACACCCTTGACCGGCATAAACAGCCAATGCCAGATATTGATACAATCTTGGAAGAAGCGAAAAAGTTGGAGAAATCAGAATAAATGTTCACAAAAATGACAACAGTTAATACGAAAGAACCAATAGCATCATGAACATCGCAAATGCCCCATGCTCCTGGGGCGTATTGGAATTTGAATTAGACGGCGAAGCCCCCGATTACGTACAGGTGTTAGACGAGATGAGCACCATCGGCTACACCGGCACCGAATTAGGCGATTGGGGATTCATGCCCACCGACCCAGAACATCTCCGTGCCGAACTTGAGAAACGCCAATTAAAAATGTTAGGCGGATTCGTAGGCATCGCACTCGCCGATCCAGAAACACACGCAGCCGGTGAAGCAAAAGCACTGGATCACGCTCGGTTGATGGCAGACGCCGCCGGTGAGACACCCTTCATCGTCCTTTCAGATGAGAACGGCATTGTAGAAGAGCGCATCCGCCATGCAGGCCGCATCCGTCCCGAACACGGCTTAACGTCAGAACAGTGGGATACTTTCGTGGACGGTGTACATCGTATTGCTGGGGCAGTGAAAGATGAAACGGGACTCCGAACCGTTCTCCATCCGCATTGTGCGGGGTATATAGAAACACCCGAAGAGATTGACATACTGATAGAACGCACCGACCCGAATCTGCTCGGATTGTGCTTCGATACAGGGCATTACCGATTCGGCGGCGGTGAGCCGCTTGAAGCGTTTACGCGGTACACCGATCGCATCTGGCACGTCCATTTCAAGGATTGTCACCCCGATATTGCGAACCGTTCTCGCGAAGGAGGTTGGGACTACTTTGAATCCGTAGGCAAAGGTGTTTTTTGTGAGTTAGGCAAAGGCGAGGTCGATTTTCCAGCATTTATCGCAGAATTACGAAAGCGGAACTACGACGGTTGGATCGTCGTCGAGCAGGATGTCTTACCCGGCATGGGCAGCCCTTATGAGAGTGCCGAGCGAAATCTACAGTATCTAAAGTCAGTAATGTAAGGTCGTTTCTATAATCTATCCACCGTATACGCCTCCAACAACGCTTCGTCCAAATCCACACCGAAACCCGGCGCATCGTTTAGGCTGAAAAATCCATCTTCGGGAGCAGGTCGCAAAAGACGATACAGTTCATTTTCAACCCCGTCGCGGGAGGGACCAAAAGTCTCCGCCATACACGGCATCGGAAGACACGCCGTAAGATGCAACCCCCAGGGTGTCCCTGCTTGGTGGAGCCACGTCGGGATATCCTGCGCAGCGGCTTCACGAGCGATACGTAGACACTCCGTAAAACCACCCGCCCAACTGATGTCCGGCTGAATCATATCCGCCGCCTGCCAGCGCAACAGTTCACGGAACCCGTATCGCGTGAACTCATGTTCACCAGAGACGATCCATGTCGGCTGGATATCGCGGACTAATCGCGCCATACCGGCGTAGTCATCAAGCGGAATCGCTTCCTCAATCCATTTGAGGTCCACGTCGGAAGCCGCTTCAGCGAAACGGAGCGTATAGTCCACATCCCAACGGAGATAGATATCCGTCATCAATTCTACATCCGCGCCGATGACATCGCGTGCGACGTGTATCATCTCCACATTTTCCGCGAACCCATCTTCGCCTTCCGAGAGACCGTTCCGTAGCGGCAACTTGCAAGCAGAGAACCCATTTTCCGCGTAATAGCCGACATCCCCACCCGTCGCGTAAGCAGGAATCTTAAGGCGCGGTGAATCTGTAATCAGGCTATAGACAGGCGCGTCCACAATCTTCCCACAGAGATCAACGAGTGCGAGTTCTATACCGCTCAAGGCATAGATAACAACCCCACGTCTCCCGTAAATTGAGGTGATGTGATAGAGACGGTCCCAAATTTCTTCGACATCAAGCGGATCGCGTCCCTGAACAAAATGGTGGAGGTGCCTCTCAATAATCAGCGCACCGGCAAGCCCGCCCCCACCGAGTCCGTAGCCCTTTAAGCCTTTATCAGTCGTTATCTCGACAATTAATGCCCCCGCTTGCGCGGCGAAGGGCCCCCGCCAATCGACGTGTCCTGTCTGGGAAGTTGGTCTCTGCCACTCACCGCCTTTCGCAAACCCCAAACTCGGCATTGCCCGAGGGTTCAGATTGACGTGCCACGTGCGGATTCCTGCAACAGTGTGTCGAGTTTTCGCACGTGCTTTCCACTCCGATGCAAGATGATATTCTGTAGACTGCATAATGTTCCTCTTTTGTAGCGCAAAACTGTTAGTTTGCGTGCCCAAAATTAATGTTTATAGCAGCACCCACAGGTCATGACGGCAACGCAAAATAACCGATCCCCGTGAAAAATCCCACTATCATCCATAACCCGACCATCACATATTCCCCAAAAATCAAGCCGAACGCCACAGGACGAATCTTCCGATACGTCGAGGCACCCCCAAACTTGAGTGCCATGTATTTGATAAACCACCCAACCAGAATCGACGACCAGAGGTGAAACGGCGGATATGTTGCGCCCAGTAGATAACCGATCGGATGCAGCGACCACCAGACGAAGTTCTGCCGCATCCAGAGCATGAAGCCTGTAAATCCTGCCCCTGCAATCATGCTGTACACTTCGTCCCACTTCGTCTCAATCGGAAATTGGATCAGGCTACTCATTCGTTGGAAATAGTTACGCGGTGCTACCACATAAGTCCAATCCTGTAAGAATAGCGCACCTTTATCGTAAATCAACGTTAGCGATGCGTAAACAGAAACGAGAACCGCAACAACAATTGCGATACCTAAGATAGGGATAAGCCGCCGTCGTGCCAATCGCACCTCGTCCGCCGCCTTGAAACTGTGAAGGAAGTTCGGCATCATGAATTCGCCCCAATCCCGCAAGAACGTCCGTTGGAAACTCAAGATCGCAAGACTCTTATGTCCTAAGGCATTGGAACCCAACGTAATATCAATGTATTCTGACGGAAAAAACGGTGCCTGCACGAGCAACAACCCACCGTTGACCACCATCCACGTTAGCACAATAGACGTGATAAAGATAGAGAGGAGTGTGACCAAGGCGACCCATGTTGTGATGCCAGCGACGACTAAAAATACGATGAGCGTGATAAATCCCAAGAAAAATCCGAGCAGCGCTACCCGATACGAAACCGGTTCGTTTGAGTCGTCTATCCGTTGTCCGCCCTGTCCTGCCTGTTCCATGCCAAACGTCTTCCTGAAAACTGTCCCAATGTGT
>JAJECD010000103.1 GCA_022822215.1 Candidatus Poribacteria bacterium
TTAATAATTGCGCTTGGGATTCAGTCAACTGGAAGCGTCCTATAAAAGGCTCCAAACTCTTAAGGAACGGATTTGCAGCATCTCGGATTACACCTGTTGTTAGCAGTGCCAAGACACTTTGAGGAGTCGTCGTACTCAAAAGAGCCTGTATCTCGGCATTATCCAATCCGCCAACGAGCTGAGGCGCAGTCTGCTTTAGGAACCCAGCGAGGTTGTTTCCTTGCCTTGAGATGAGAGCCGACCAAATCCTGGATGCTAACATCGTGGATTCAACTGTCAACGGCATCCAAGCACTTATCGGATTGCCATCTGCATCCAGTGCAATCTCTTGATAAAATAGGTACCCTTCGCCTCCGCCGACACCACCTTTTGGCAGCCCCATGATATTGAGAGCCGCAGCACCCGCGTGAGGAGCAGTAACAACATGGACACCTTCTGCATTTGTATACCCTGTCGTGTTACCGCCATCCATAATTTGGATATTAGCTTCTGGGGCGCTGGTATCAACAGTCACCATCTCTTGAACCTGATCCAGCGGATTTCCGTCAGCATCGTGGACAACAGCCTGCAAGTAGTAGCCGCCATCAGCGATATTTTCAATCTGAGCAACCCAGAGTGATTCCGTTTCCATGTTAACACGGGGCACAGTGAAAACAGAAGCCAACAGCGGATCGTGTTTAGTTTCAAATCGAGTTGTAAGCCTATTCGCATTACGTGCAAGTATGCTCGTAATCCTGTTCTGTTGCCTTGGCGTCGCAACACTCAGCAATTCACCTAAACCAACGTCTTGACCTGCTAAGACTTTTTGGATGACGGTATTAGCGCGAGGCGAAGTCACTATATCAGTAATTACACGATTTAAATTGGGTGTAAATAATTCAGCAATAATACCACGATCCACGATTTGAAGGTTCTTCGGATCCGGCATTGCCCAACCGCTAATTTCAATACTGTGTATGACATCGTCACTGAGGATATCTGCAAGGCTCACAGTGGTCGGATCCAGCGCAGCGATTGCCTCGCGATCCAGCGTTGTGAATGATACGGGTTCAGCGAGCATCACGTCAAAATAGTAATAGATGCTACCACCGGGGGGAATATGTATCTCTTTTTCCCAAACGACACCATTTTGTCCAGATGTCGGTATCATGTCAGCAGCAAAATAGCCTTCCTTTGGCATCGGACCTGTTTTTGAATACCGAAGTGTAACCCTCTCGAACAATTGGGTATCTAAACTGGGCCATGCGGGTAGGTTTGTAGCGGCAAGCGTTTCATCTAACCTGAAGGTATAGGGAATGGTATCGCCTTGCAATTCATCTGTAATTTCCGTACCTGAAACTGTTTCTCCACCTCTGAGGCTAAACGTAACACCACCAACTTTCGCTGGCACACGCATATACACCTGTAAACTGTCTCTCGTTATATGTTTGCTGCTCGCCTCTAAATAGGCAAAATCCGCGAAGTTCGGTGTTATGGCATTTCCGAAGTTCTCATAATCTAACCGTTTCGCTTCCTGTTCAAAAACTGAGAGACGCTCTGCTGTTAAGATCTGGCGAATCAGCTTTTTCGACAGAAACCCTTGTGGAACCAGATCAACTATCTCGTTCACCAGAACATCTGCTCCAATAGGCAGTCCAGATGCTTGGATAATTCCATCTATGAGATTTCTTCCAGGAGCAGAGTTTAGCGAAAGTCCACCGAGCCTCGATTTGCCATACAGATAGTCATTCGCTGGCATTATCGGAGCAAAAGGATCTACCGTTGGAACTTCCACTGGTGGCTCCTCTACTGGTGGCTCCTCTACTGGGGGTTCCACGACCACAGGAGGTTCTTCCACTGGCGGTTCCACTACTACAGGTGGTTCTTCTACCGGTGGCTCTTCCACTGGTGGCTCCTCTACTGGGGGTTCCACGACCACAGGAGGTTCTTCCACTGGCGGTTCCACTACTACCGGCGGTTCAGCACCGACATTCAACAATCCTGCAAGTTCATCAATTGCCGCTGGATCCTGGAGTAATTCTTGCACTTGCGGATCGCTGAGCAGCCCTTGGAGTTCAGCATCTTCTTTCAAAAGTGTCACAAATGCTGCATCTATATCTGGAGCAAATTGTGCTAAGAGATCCGGATTTGCAACGACAAGAGTAATAGTTTGGGGATTCAAAAGGGCTTGAATGTTTGGTGCTTTCAGCCCCTCAAGAACCTGCGGTAAAACCGCCTGAATATCTTCACGCTGAAGCGTCTCGCTGTGCTTGTCAAACACCTGTTGGGCGAGAGAAGCTTCCTGCCCTAAAACCGTGTTCGGAATTGAACTGTAAAAAACACACAATGTAAAAATCAAAAAACAAACGAGTGTTCGTTTTTTCATTAACTCATCCTCCTCGTTAAGCCTGCGCGCAAGCAAGACTAAGTACTGAGTTTCTCAGATGGGCAAGCGAGAATACAACAAAAACGACGGGGGTAGATGTTTGCCCATCTAAATAACATCTTACCAACGAGCTTAAAACTTCCCGATACCGATGTAGCCTTAGGAGATCGTTCTCGTATAACATAAGGCAAAAGGCAAGTGTAAGTGGAAAGCGACACCCAACTTCTATGCTTGACCTTGCGGGAATCTTTCTATTATTTTACCATAAAGTGGCGAAATTAAGCAAACATTTAATCGTTAAGCGGCAGAGACATTTCGTCATTCGGACAAAACACTCTACAGTTATGTGATGTTTTTATGCAATCGGTGAATATTTGTTCCCGCCGCATCGGTATATCATCGATTAAATTGCAGTCTGCTTATATATGATACCACAACCTTTAAAATATGTCAAATCAAAATTTCAATCTTGTTCTGAAGATTTCCAACTGTTTAAGAGTAGAAAACCACAATCTAATTGACATATTATCAAAAAACACCTAAACTGTCAAGAAAAAAATGTATTGAGGGCAATCTTATGTTGACGCAATCCGAAAAAAACCAACTCGACACGGAAGGTTTTCTGCTTCTGGAAAGCTTAATCCCTCCTGACACAACCGCGGAACTCCGAGAACGTGCTTTATCATTAGCTGCAGCCGAGCAGCAAACCGATAAAAGCCATATATATCTTGCTAACGGCAGTGCCCAACGCGTCTGGAACCTCATCAATAAAGGCGAAATCTTTGAAGAAGCTATCCAACAACCAAAGATGCTCGCAGCAATGGCGTATCTACTCGGTCCCGATTGCACCTTGAGTTCATTTACAGTAAATGTGCTTTATCCGGGCGCGCCCGACGCAGGACTCCATATCGATTACCCGTTATCCGCACTGCCCACACCGCGTCCCTGTTTTCCCATGGTTGCCAACAGCGTATGGTTTCTGGACGACTTCACACTCGAAAACGGGGCAACCAGTTGTGTGCCGCGGAGCCATCGCCGACTTGAGACCTTGCCTGAATCGGGGGTCGAATACGCCGACGAGTTACAAATTTGTGGACCGCGGGGCTCCGTCTTGATTGTCAATGGGGCAATATGGCACGGTTCTTCAGAAAATAAAACGAATGCACCCCGTGTTGGGTTACTCGGTTTTTTCTGCCGCTCGATTCTGAAACCACAACAAGCACACCTGAAATTGATATCAGATGATGTTATCTCACGCGCAACACCGACCCTAAAGCGTCTCCTCGGTCTTGACTCTTTACCCAATATGAACACTTAGGGCATTCCGATTTTGTAGCATAGGCTGTTAGCCTGTGAACGTAGCATAGGCTGTTAGCCTGTGGCAATTCCTATCCCCTCATGGCACAACATAACTCGCCTCCGTCATTAACACCCATGCTGATTCGGGAGTTGCGGGGGTCAATTGATACATCAATTCAGCTTTAATCGTATCCCCAGTTGTAGCAGATGCGACATCAAAAGTGTAAGCCCTACTCTCGTCTGGAGACAGGCGGTTGTTATTCTTGGCAGAAATCGAAATCTCCTGTTTCCAACGTTCGATGCCATCCGATGTAAGAAGTACCACTTCAAGGATAAGAGTCCGTAAGGTCCCACCCGGTAAGACGTGCCCCGTCTTACTTTGAAGTTTCACACTTACCTTTCCAGTTTCGTATTCAAGTTGAAGCCCTGCAGCACGCCTGAGTTGTGCGACGCTTCGGCTACCACGCCAAGTATGCTTCCTACCTTTAATACGCTCATAACTCGCCGTGCTTTGTAATCGGGTTACAACTGGCATATGACAAGTAGCACAACCTTGATTTTTCTCAGCGAACTTACTACTCAGAAAACTGGAAACTTGGTCGTGTTCTGGGACACTTGGTTGACCGTGACATGTGCTACAGAGGGCTGTTGGGTCGGTATAAACAGGATTGGTTACATTCGCGTGAAAATAGGTTTCCGCGCTTGCTGGGGGTCCGTGCATCGCACCGTGTGCATCCAGATGGCAAACCAGACATGAGACACCGGATTCTTGGTCCCTGTCTCTCAGTTTCGGCATTTTCCCGACACCTGTGATAAGAATCGGTTGGGGTGCATGGCACTGATCGCATTTCGTTTCTCTGTCCGGGATCTGGCTCGCAGCCGCTTGATAGATTTCATCAACCCACGCCTTGGCGTGCATAGAATTTTCCCACTCTCTCCAGATTGCAGGATGGCAGCTTTGGCACTTTCGGTCCCGAAACCCCTGATACGCCGCCGCTACACCGTCCGCCTGGTTGTCAGCACGCAGTGTAAAGCTACTCATTAGCGTGACAAACACGCATCCGAAAAGTCCAAAACCGACACCGATTATATGTCCTATATGTCGGCGCGTTATTGTGAAATCCATCGTCTTTTTTTACAGATTATCTAAGAGCGCGAGCGCCGCTGTCTCTCCACTGCGAATACAATCTGGGATTCCCACGCCGTAGTAACCGTTTCCAGCAACGGCAAACCCCGGCAATTCGCTGGCGAGTCGTTCCACAGTGCTAACAACATCTTGGTGTCCTACTTGATACTGTGCCATTGCCCGCGGATGCTTGCTAACGACAGTAAATTGTGGGGGACCTTTGATGCCGAGAATCGGCGTTAGATCTGCTTGACACAATTCAAGCAGTTCACTTTCAGACTGTTTAGACTTCGGTTCGCCGATGAAAGCACGTAACAAAACGTGTTCGGTCGGGGCGCGCCCTTCAAATTTAACACTACTGAACGAACAACCGATGATAGAAAGATTCTCAGGAGCCGGAACGACAAATCCCATCCCGTCCAGCGGGTGTGTAACATCCGCACGACGGAACGCTAAGTTAACAGTCGCAGAAGAAGCGTAGGGAATAGCCTTAACTTGCGTGGCGAGGGGTATAGACACATTCTCGACAAGCGAACCCGCTTGTCCTGCCGGTAGCGCAAGGCAGAGGAGTTCCGAATTAAGCACCTCTCCGTTAGCCAGTGAAACACACCACCCAGTATCGTGGGTATGCTGGATACCTTCCACGCTCGCATCTAACTTAATACAGTCAGATACAGCTGCAGTAAGCGTATCGACCAAGGTCTGCATGCCGGACTTGAATGAGAGAAACAGACTATAACGAGGCCCACTTGTCCCTTGACTTGTTTCAGCCGCCTGTTTCCTTTGTGCGCGGAGTGCCTTGATAACACTTCCGTGTCTGTTTTCCATTTCCAAGAATCTTGGAAAGGTCGCCTTTAGACTGAGGTTTTCGGCATCTGAGGTATAGATACCACCGATCATAGGCTGCGCTATACGTGTGAAAGCCTCGGTTCCAAGCCGCCGTCTGACGAAGTGTGCCACGGCTTCATCCGTATCTCTGCCACGGCGTGGAATAAAGAGTTCCATTGCCATCCGCAGCTTACCGTGCCAACTAAAGAGAGGGCTTTTTAAAAATGGTTTGAACGCCCCGGGTGCCATTAAGTAAAAGCTTTCAGGAACGGGGTGCAATTCCCCATTTCGGATCACAAAACTCTGACGGAGTTTCGGATTCGTTCCGATGAATTGATCCGCAATCCCGAGTTCTTCACAGAGCGTTTTTGCCGCCGGTTTTGTTGAGAGAAAAGCGTCGGGACCGTGTTCAAGGAGGAAACCGTCGCGGTGTTCGGTACGAATCACGCCACCGACGCGCCCGGCCGCTTCAAGGAGGGTAACATCAAGGGGAATATCGCGCGCTGCGGCTTCACGCTGCAAGCGGTAGCACGCCGCTAATCCTGTGATGCCGCCGCCAATAACAATGGCACGCTTCCGCGCCGCTTTTCCCGACATAAGAATCCTCGATCTCAATGTAAAAACGGGCAATGAATTACCCTACTACGAACGGAATTTCTCACAGACGAAGTCTGCCAACATACCGATAAATTTAGGATGGGCACCCACAGTCCCTGCCCGAATAAAATCAACCCCACACGCTGCCGCAGTTTCTGCCGCCTCTATATCCAAGTCATAGAGGACCTCCACATGGTCACAGAGGAAACCGATTGGAGATGCGACAATGGTATCAACGCCTTCCGCTTTTTGGGCTTTAATCCAATCGCTGATATCCGGTTGTGTCCACGGTATTGGGCTGTTTTCTACAGCACTCTGGTACGCCAAATCAAACCGGGGTTTTCCTATCTCTTGAGCAACCGCTTCGCCAGTTTTTCTAAATTGTTGTGTGTAAGGTGAGGTATTCGCTGCGGATTGCGGAATCGCGTGCGCTGTAAAAACAAGCTCAGCACTTTCTAATTTGTCGCCAGACGCTGCCTTGATAATTTCAGCGATCGCACCGACATAACCGCTATGTGTGTACCACGGATCGAGATAATCGATAGTCGGTTTCTCACCATCAATTGCATCAATCCCTTTTTCTACCGTTTGTTGATACCATTCCCAACTGACTTTGGACTGGTGGGGTGCCATGATGATGCCGAGTATTTTGCGGTGTCCTTTTCCTGCCATTTCCGCGATGACCTCTTTTAAATACGGGTTCCAATGTCTGAACCCGGCATAAACAGGGAGTGGTAAGTCTCGTTTTCTCAGTGTGTTTTCTAATGCAGTGGCTTGCCCGAAAGTCAATTCGTTAAACGGCGAAAATCCACCTAATTTTATATAATGTGCAGAGATGTCTTTTATTCGTTCTATTTGAGATTCAGCCGGTCCCACAATGCCTTTGACAAAGCAGTAGGCTTCGCCAGGACATGCGTCGCTATCGTATTGTTGGCAGCATCCGGGAGTCGGGCCCCCAAATGCAACCAACAAAACACTATCATATTTCATTTCGCCTCCTTTCATGCCATATTGGCAAGTTGTGCAGGCATAAACGTTGCGTCAGCGGCAATCGCGTTCGCAAACGCTTCACGTGCAAGTGTCTCATTTCCATTTGTCCGATGTGCAAGTCCAATAGAAAAATAGGCTTGTGCGACCTGCCTGCCGTGAAGCCCACAGACCAAGGCTTTATAGATCGATTTGAGCCCTGTCTCCGTTTCATCACCGTTGCGATAAGCAGAAAGGATACGGTTATAACCCCGTTGGAGATGCGCAGGTGCATAGTCAGGGTTTAGTTCAAACGCAACATCCAAAGTCCTTTCTACCTCAGCAAAGAAATCGCCTTTTTCAAGCACACTCGACACCGTTCGGGATGCCTGTGTAAGCATATCTGCGTATGCGGTCCATGCCTCAGGTAGGTTCGGATATTTTTCGGTAGCACTCTTTAAAATAGCGATAGCCAAGCCGAAGTCGTTGCCCTCCGCCACCTCCTCAGCAGTTTCACAATAGGCTTCAAAATTTTGAAGTTCGCGCGTCCGTTGGTACAATTTTTCAGCATTGGCAGTTGGAATAGCCGAGGGTTTGAGATGTTGCCAACCCGGTTCCGGGTCATCGATTAATCCACGATAGACCCTTAAAATCGCATAGCGCGGGGTTCCCCAGACCTCAGCAATCTCCCGAATCCAGCTGGGGAAATTGGCTTCCATATCCGCCAACAATGTCGGCAAAGACATGCCCTGTTCAAAGCGTTTTCGGACTTCCGTTAGGAAATAGGTCTCAATTTGGAGCAACAAATCAATTTCTGCGTCGTGTGCTAAAGGTCCATGTCCGGGCAATACATGTTCGGGTTCATAAGTGCGGAGTTCACGAATTGTGTCAATCCAAGCGTGATTCGCCATGAGTCCTTCGTTCATAACAGGCTGCCCAAAGATAGGAAAGCTCCCCGTCATAACGGTATCACCAGAGACGATGCACGCCTCTGCCGGGATTCTGATAGCCGTCGCATCATCTGTTTCCGCCTTTCCCAAGTGGATGAGATGCAGGGGCTGATTGCCTAAATCGAGTTCGATTTCGTGTTCAAAGGTCTCCTGCGGGAGAAAGGGTGCATCACCAAGCGTAAAACCGCGAGAACGGAGGAACGCCTCTTGTCGGGGTGACCTATTCACCATAAAGTCTTTTGTCATTTCGCGTGCAACGACAGTCGCGCCTGCCCTGTGAAAAACAGTATTTCCATTCGTATGATCCCAGTGATAGTGTGTGTTAATTGCGTACAGAATGGGTTTATCTGTGATAGTGCGAATCGCTTTAAGGAGTCGCTGCCCCATCGTTTGATTTACCTGTGTATCAATTACTGCAATCCCTCTATCCCCAATGATGATAGAGGAGTTAACGATATTACGAAACAGATACACACGTTCTGTTACTTTAACAAGCTCTCCATATTGCCGTGGGGCAAAAGGATTTTCCAAAATGTTTCTCATCAATTTTCCTGCAGTGTTTTCGCAATATTTACAAAATGTTTAACGTTTTCAAAAGGCGTATCTCGATGAAGTCCATGACTCAGATTCAGAATATGCCCGGTTTTCGCGCCTTGTTCTAAACAGACCTTGACAGCTGCCGTGATGTCCGCAGGTGTCCCGTCTCGGAGAATATCGTTGTCAACGTTTCCCTGAAAAGCGACAGCACTGTTTGTCAGTTCTTTGGCTTTACCGAGATCAACACATTTTCCAACACTGAGTACATCGGCACCACTCTGGTGCATTAAATCGAGATACGAACACTCTTTCGCGAAGAGTATTCGGGGTGTTTCTGAATTCACCCCAGCAAAAATTCGTTGGTGATAAGGGAAAGCAAAGTTTTCGTAGATCTGGCGCGGCAAGACATCCGCAATCGACTCGAAGAGTTGTACCACCTGAACGCCTTGGCTAATCTGGTAGTTCAAGTAACGAATTGTCATATCCGTCAACTTGTCGAGGAGACAATGTAGGCGTTCGGGCGCCTCTTCCATCATTTGAAAAACTGGGGTCGCCTTCTCGGATACACCCGTACCACGTTTGATGGGACTTTCGCCCGCGATGAGGAAGAACGCGAGCGTCAAAGGCGCACCGGCAAAACCGATGAGCGGTAGTGCCTCATTCAAGGTCTGGCGTAGATCACGAATGACCCGTCCAGTAAACGCTAACTGCGTTGCGGGATCATCGAGTGGTTGAAGCGCATCAATTTGTGCTTGCGTCCGAATCGGCGAGTCTAAGATGGGACCGGGGGCAAATCGGAAGTGTGCCCCCATTGGTGCGAGCGGTGTGAGAATATCTTTGTAGACGATAATAGCATCGACACCGATCCGTTTAGGCAGGAGCGAAATTTTAACCGCCCATTCTACATCGGTTTCTGATATGGGTGTCGGGCAGGTTCGGAAAAGACGTTCCAAAGGGAGGTTAATCTCTTGTCGAATCTGCCGATAAAGGGGATCTGATCTTCCAGCCTGCCGCATCATCCACACAGGGACGCGTTCGACCGGCAGGCATCTCGCTGCGCGAAGAAGTAAGTCGTTCTTTACTTGTTGTTCCATACTAACAGGTGCTATCCTTTTTGGTGTCGTTCAAGAAACTGCCGTAGTTTGGCAAAACTCTTAACGTTCTTCATAATCCTGCCACTTTCCCGTTCTTCGAGATAGAGGAAAAAGCCCATAAAATAAAGGCTCACCAAAAACAGCAGAAACCCTGTAAAGCACCGCGCAATTGCCCAATAATCCGATTGAAAACTAAGGTAAGGGGTGACAGCCGCGATATCGCTGGTTCCATCGGATAAACCTTGCTTATCCCACTCCACCGTAACAAAGTCACCCCATCCAGTTATCCCAAGTGACAGAAAAGCGATTGAAAGGACAAAGACAATGAAAAATGGGATCCCCATATTCTATATCGCTTAGGCAGAGACTTTTATGATGCCTTTTGTACAACTGTCTTCACGGTTGCGGACCTTCGTTATTCCCTCAACGAGTGATTCAAGCGGGAATTCGTGGCTGATAATTTTGTCCATATTGACATCGCCACTCGAAATGAGCTGCACCGCTTCTTCCCAGGTATCAGGTGCAAGCCAAGAGAATCTGATAGTTTTATCCATGAGGATGGTATCAAGGATTGGAACTTGCATCACATCCGTGTCGCCGGGAAGCCCGAAGATCACGACGGTTGCATGCCGACCGGTGACCTCTAAGGCGGTGTGAATCGCGTCAAGCGAACTGGTTGCCGTAATTGCTCGGTCTGCTAATTCGCCATCATTGAGTTCTTGAATTGCCGCGCCTAAGTCTTCAACGTAATGTGGAGAGTTCGTGTCGCTGACATTAACGACAACATCTGCGCCGAGTGCCTTACCGCAATCCAAGCGATAATCGCGAGTTCCAACGAGTAGGACGTTTTTCAAGCCGCGGCTCTTCAGCACTTGCACCATCATCAAACCGATAGGGCCGGGTCCAAAAACGACGGCGGTTTGTCCGGCTTCAGCGTTGAGATTGTTAACCGCATAGAGTCCACACGCCAAAGGTTCTGTTAACGCACCCTGGTCATACGTGACGTTGTCGGGGAGTTTGACCGTCCAACGATAATCAGAAACTGCGTATTCTGCAAAACCACCATCAACACCCACACCGAGAACGCGCTTCTCTGGACACAAGTTGGACAACCCTTTCTGACTCCAGAAAGAATTTGGATTCGATTGAACGGGGTTAACAACAACCCGGTCACCGACTTTAAACCCACCCGTTGTTCCTGCTTCATTGCCAACTTCAACGACTTCACCCGTGAACTCGTGTCCGAGGATCAGCGGGCCTTTGCCATCATCGGTTTCAAGTGAACTATTACCGAAATAGTATGCGACATCTGAACCACAGATGCCTACTGAACGCACTTGGACTAACAAGTCGTTGTCACCCGGTGCTGGGACCGGTCTATCTTCAAGGCTCATTGATTCGGGTTCATAGAAAATTTGGGATTTCATTACTATCTGCCTCCTTAATCTAATGCATGTTGTTATTTTAGCATACCTAATTTTAAATTACAACGAAATTTGATATAGACTGTAAGAATTAATTAGAGGATAAACCGCATCTCCAAAAGCAATAATCGGCTGCAAAACTCCCCAATAAAGACCGTGATGATCGCAATGAAAAGGAACCCTGTTGCGGCACGCGTCGCGCCAAGTTCATCGCGGGCGACAGACTTAGGACGTAAGCAGTCCCAGGTAATGAAATAGAGTAACAATGTCCCAGCAATACCAATAAGCACCCGCATCCCGAAAATGATATGATAAAAGAGGTTAAAAGAGACAACATCCGTTGATTGTTGTCGAAAAAAGAGATTCAAACAGAGCAATAGTATCATCACCAAAAGCGTATAGAGTAACCCACTGTTAAACCGTTTCAAATAGCGCACCGGTAAATCGGGGACCACGAGGTACCAGTGACCGAACCACATACCCGTGTGAACGGCACCCAATAACACAGCAGCCGCCAAGAATTGGAGGGGTAATAGAAACATTTCGCCGGGGATTTGGATAATTTGAAGGTAACGCTGAGCACTTAAAACGATCCACGCTACGCCAGAAATTACACCACCCCAGAAAAGGGTTCGCGTGAGCAGGGGTGTTTTGAACCACCACGTCAATGTCCAAACAAGTACAATGAGGAAGAAGGTGATGACGGAAATGGACTCTGGATGCTGCCAGGACCCAAAAAAGCTGAGAAATGTAACCGGTTGCTGATGAAGAGCGAGGTTCGCACACCGCGACAAACCGCCTACGAGTAGATAAATCGCTCCTATCAAGCGATAGAAATTTGCGCCTACCAATCCTTGCGGAACCAAGAAAAGGAGAACAAACCCACCAACTGTAAGTTGGCTGAAAACAAGGTAAAAAACGTCGATTATACTGAACAAGGTCGTATCTTTCAGAAAAAACGAAAACCCATTACAGTCCGCTGTAGAGCGATGGATTCACACATCCCGATGCTCAAGAACCATAATGGGTTTACCTATTGCGTTGCGTAAAACGATGTGTCTCTCTTTAGAGGATCTCAACTTCAGCACCAAGTGCTTCGAGTTGCTCTTTTGTTTTCTCGGCATCCTCTTTGGAGACAGCTTCCTGAATGACAACGGGTGCGGATTCGACTTTCTCCTTCGCTTCTTTTAAGCCGAGTCCAGTAATCGCGCGGACCTCTTTAATAACAGGAATTTTCTTTCCACCAAAACTTTTGAGTTGAACGTCAAATTCCGTTTTCTCTTCTGGTTCAGCGGCTTCCTCCGCGCCTGGCGCAGCGGCAGCCGGCATCATCCCTGGCATAGCGACTGCCGGAGCAGCTGATGCACTGACACCAAATTTATCTTCCAACGCTTTGACCAATTCAGAGAGTTCCAAAACGGTCATACTACTGATTTCGTCAATCATTTTATCCAGATCTGCAGCCATTTTTCTATCCTTTCTATTGTGTTAGGCGTCTTCCGCCTCTTTCTTTTGGTCAGCAACCTGCGTGAGTACAGAGGTTACCTGACGTATTGTTCCACTAAGTACGTTCACCATACCTGTGATGGGTGAACCTTGATGTAAGGTATTGACAAGCCCAGTGAGCGGAGCACCAATAGTCCCCACAGTGCGGGCGAGCATAACCTCTCGTGATGGCATATCTTGGAGGGCTTCAACGCCTGCAGCGTCAACCACCTGCGTTCCAAGAATCCCGCCTTTAATCTTAAAATTTTCGTGTTCTTTGCCAAATTGAAATAAAATTTTTGACGATGCCGCTGGATCCGTGCTGGTAGCGAGAGCCGTATTGCCCTTGAGATAAGGCTCCAGCCCTTCAATGCCCCTTTCTTGGGCAACGACGTTCACTAATGTGTTCTTACAGACTTTATACTGGACTTCCGCTGCTCGCAGTTGGTTCCGTAGTTCATTTACCTCTGCAACAGTAAGCCCCTGAAAATCTGCCAAAAGCACAACATCAGCACCTTCAAAAAGTTCACGAATTTGTTCTACCTGCTGAACGTTTGCCTGATTCGGCATTATGTCAGCTCCTTTCTACTCGCATTGTCCGGGACTCGAGGCACGGCACCCCAATACCCGACAAACTGTTTAATCCCACATAAGATCACATGCAAAAAGCCCCCACCGGCTGCTGGAGGCTCACATCAAAAAGCAAAAAAAGACGAATGAAGAACGCTTAACGTCTACACGAGAAGTCTTCTGTTACTTTTCGTTTCTCTAAGCCTCAGTAGGCAATTAAGCCAACGGCACCTACGGTCTACGACTCTATTCAGTTGTAAGGGCTATTCCATACAATCTTAGCATTCCACGGAACTTACACAAATTGTTGCGGATCTATGCGGATGCCCGCTCCCATTGTCGATGAGATTGCCACGCTCCGAATATATCTGCCTTTGATGGCTGACGGTCGAGCGGCAACAAGTGCCCCCATCACTGCGTTAAGATTCCCTTTAATGCTCTCTTCTTCAAAAGAGACTTTTCCAATCGGGACATGAACGACACCAGACGATCGTTCTATTCTATATTCAATCTGTCCGGCTTTGACACTTTCAATAGCCTCGGCAACATCCATTGTGACAGTGCCAGCCTTGGCATTAGGCATCAGCCCTCGGGGTCCAAGGATACGTCCGAGTTTTGGCATAATACTCCGCATCAAGTCCGGTGTAGCGATGGCTGTATCGAACTCAAGCCAGCCATCAGCAATTTTATCCACCAGTTCGTCCGTTCCGACAAAATCTGCCCCAGCTTCTTCGGCTTGTCGTGCCGGGTCGCCTTGGGCAAAAACGACAACACGGACAGATTTACCACTCCCATGGGGGAGGGCGACAGTACCACGGATATTCTGATCGGCTTGTCGAGCGTCCACACCCAAACGTGATGCCAAATCCACCGTCTCATCAAACTTTGCCTTGCTGGTCTTTTTCAGGAGTGAAACAGCCTCATCAACCGTGTGAAGTTTGAACCTGTCCACCTGTTCTTTAATTTCGCGGTATCGCTTTCCTTTTTTTGCCATGTTGTTCTCCGATACGCACAGGGCATCTCTATCTGCCCCGTTTCAAAGCGAATTGCCTCGTATGCGGACGATACGCTGGCTCGCCCACACCGAAAGACATTATTCAATTGTAAGCCCCATACTGCGGGCAGTGCCTTCCACCATCCGCATTGCAGCTTCTAAGTCTGTGGTATTCAAATCAGGCAATTTCGTCTGTGCAATCTCGCGAATCTGCTCCATTTTGATGGAAGCCACTTTATTTCGGTTCGGTTCCCCTGAACCTTTAGCAATTTTCGCCGCAGATTTCAACAAGACCGCAGCGGGCGGGGATTTCACGACGAACGCAAACGATCTATCGCTATAACACGTGATGACTGTCGTGACTACCATACCGGTTTGATGCTGCGTCTGGGCGTTAAAGGATTTGATAAACTCCTGCAGATTAATCATATAAGGGGCGAGACTCGGACCAACCGGCGGTTGCGGGGTTGCCTGGCCGGATACCAATTGGAGCTTAACTTCACCTGCCACTTTTTTTGCCATTGTTCTTCCTGTCCTGAATTTTGTGAATTCTACAGCGCGTTTACAAAACGACACTGTTGCGTTTTAGTTCAATTGCTCAACTTCAAGCATTCCCAGATCAACAGATGTTGAGCGTCCAAAAAGCGAAATACTGAGACGCAAACGGTGGTGCACCATGTCAACTTCTGCAATCTCACCCGGAAATCCACTGAAGGGACCATTTATCACTTTCACCTTATCACCAACCGTGTATTCGATCAGTGGCGTCGGCGGAACCTCTTCTTCCTCAGTCGACATCTGTAACATCGCTTCAACATCTTCAGGGCTTAGGGGCGATGGATGCGCAGACGGACCCAAGAAATTCATGACCCCCGGCGTCTCTTGTATGAGTGCCCAACTTCT
>JAJECD010000267.1 GCA_022822215.1 Candidatus Poribacteria bacterium
TGTGAAGAACCCCGTTTTGAAGACGATGTTTTTGACATACTCCTTACCCCCATTGTCCTCGTAGAAGTCCTTTCACCCTCAACCGAGGCTTATGATCGCGGTGAAAAATTCGGACATTATCGACAACTCGCGTCGTTGCAAGAATATGTCCTCGTCGCCCAAGACAAAGTGCTTGTTGAACACTACCGCCGTCAAGAAAAACAGGAAAGTGTCCCCGTTACTGGAAAGGGCTGGATTTTCACCGACTGCCGAGAGCTTGAGGAAATTTTGTCACTCCCCTCCATCCAATGCGAACTGCCTTTGAAAGAAATATATGAGCGCGTTACGTTTCCTGATTAGCATTATAGACAACACTCCCCCTCGGTAGGCGAGGTTTCCTAACCTCGCCGGTGCAGAGCGTCCAATTAATTCTAAATTTTACTATAAACACAGGCATCTATGTCAAACAAAAACACCTCCCTAAAATCCGGCATCCGAGATAACCTGCTCCGTGAAACAGTCCACGACTTTTTAGAACAAGAAATTAAAAACGGTTCCGCACTCTCCATCGTATCCGCCTACTTCACCATCTATGCCTATGAAAAAATGCAACACTCTCTCAACAAAATAGAGGAACTCCGTTTTCTCTTTGGTGACCCTGATTTCGTCAAACGTATGGATCCAAATAATACAGATACAAAAGCGTTTGATATAACAGACACAGGTTTAGCACTCAACCAGCAACTTCGACAAAAACCGATTGCCAAAGCGTGCGCCGAATGGATACAAGAGAAGGTAGAAATCCGCACAACCCGCGAATCAAATCTGATACACGGGAAAATGTACCATATCACCAACAACGGCGTTGACAAAGCAATTCTCGGCAGCTCCAACTTTACCATGCGTGGACTCGGACTCAGTTCAAATAACAGCAACATTGAACTTAATCTTGAGGTGAGTGATGATCGAGACCGGACAGACCTCAAGGCGTGGTTTGATGAACTCTGGCATAACGATAAACTCGTTGAAGATGTCAAGGAACAAGTCCTTGCCAAGTTGGAACAGATAGGGAAAGACCACGCGCCCGAGCGCATTTACTACAAAACCCTCTACGAACTCTTCCGTGACGAGATCGAAACCCGAAAAACCAACGAACAGACCCTTGAGGATACACACCTGTACGACAGGGAAATTTGGAAGACGTTGTACGATTTCCAGAAAGAGGGTGCCAAAAGCGTAATCGCCCGTCTGTTGCGTCACAACGGCTGCATATTGGCAGATAGTGTAGGATTGGGAAAAACCTACACAGCACTCGCCGTTATCAAGTTCTTTGAGCTGAGAAACGAACGCGTGCTGGTGTTATGTCCCAAGAAACTGCACGACAACTGGGCACGCTATCCCGCATACAACTCGCAAGACACCAACCCGTTCCTTGATGACAAGTTCGGTTACACACTCCTGTCACACACGGATCTCTCACGCTACACCGGTGAGTCTGGTGGGGTCAATTTAGAAAATTTCAACTGGGGCAATTTTGATCTGATCGTGATTGACGAATCCCACAACTTCCGAAACGATAGCAAGCCTCGTGAGGACACAGATGGCAACCGCCGCCACACCCGTTATTCTCGCCTCTTAGAAGAGGTCATCAAGGAAGGCACAAAAACAAAGGTCCTAATGCTATCGGCGACCCCTGTCAATACCTCGCTCATAGACCTCCGCAATCAAATCTATCTGATGACCGAAAAGCGAGAGGATGTCTTCAGGGATAGTCTGGGCATCGGTAATATCGGTTCACTGCTCCGACAAGCACAAAAGGCGTTTAAAACATGGGAAGAAGATAGCAACGGAAATGCTAAAAGAGACAAAGCGAAGTTGTTAGAGGCACTCGGTGCCGATTTCTTTCAACTCCTCGGCGGTGTCTCTATTGCCCGTTCCCGACGACACATTAAGAAATTCTATGCCGACGAAATTGAACGGATTGGCGACTTTCCGACACCCGAAAAACCGGAGAATTGCCATCCACCAACGGATTTGAGCGGCGAACTTTCCTATAAAGCATTAGCGGATCAGATTGGTGAATTCGCGCTTTCTATCTATAGACCGTCCAGCTACGTCACCAGTGAGAAAGCGAAACAGCGATTGGCGGCTGAGAAACAGAAATTCCGTTTCAACCAAGAAGACCGGGAACGGTTCCTCATCGGGATGATGCAAACCAACTTCCTCAAGCGTTTGGAGAGTTCCGCACACGCCCTCTCGGAGACGCTTGAGCGCACGGTCAGCAAAATTGACGACATGTTAAAAAAGATTGAGAAGTATCAACAGAACCCGCATATACAGGATGCACAAGCCGACATTTTACCCGATGAAGACGAGGACGACGACGAATTTCTAATCAACCGCGCCCGCAATCCCTACCATCTCCGTGAGTTGGATTGCCCCGGCTGGAAGCAAGACCTCCTCAAGGATAAGCAGACCTTAACCGCTGCGTGGGATAAAGTCAGAGCCATCACACCTGAACGAGACGGTAAACTCGATTCAATCAAGGCACATATTCGCGCAAAAGCACAGAACCGCAACCGTAAGATGCTGGTATTCACGACCTTCAAGGATACCGCTGCCTATCTTTACAAAGAACTGTCGGATCTCGCGACGGAATTAAAGCTGAATATGGCAATGGTCTCTGGAGATAGTACACAAACCACCTGCGGACAAAATAATTTTAACGCTATCTTGAACAACTTCGCCCCACGGGCGCGAACGGGTGCTGACAATACCGCTGATGGAATAGACCTTCTCATCGCCACGGACTGTATCTCAGAAGGACAAAACCTTCAAGATTGCGATGCGGTCTTAAACTACGACATCCACTGGAACCCTGTCCGTATTATTCAACGCTTTGGTCGTATAGATCGCATCGGTAGCCGTAACACCTCAATAAAGATGATTAACTACTGGCCCACCGAAGACATGGAGGTGTATCTCCGTTTACAGACCCGCGTAGAATCTCGCATGGCACTCGCAGACGCAGCCGCCAGTGGTGACGACGACCCGTTGAACGAATTCACCTACGAGCAGGCACAGATGGAACTCAATTTCCGTGACGCGCAATTGAAGCAGCTCCGTGAAGATGTCTTAGACCTTGACGACCTCTCTGATGGTGTCGTTATGAGCGATTTTACGTTCGACTACTTCTTCGCGCAGCTCCTAAAGTATCTCGAAAGGAACAGGGCTGAATTAGAAGCCACACCAAAGGGCGCGTATGCCGTCACCACCAACGAAAACAATCCAACAGAAACCGGGGTTATCTTCTTTCTCCAGCAGCTTAACACCACAACGGATAAAGAGAAAAAGACATCCAGTCCAATTTATCCTTATTAT
>JAJECD010000100.1 GCA_022822215.1 Candidatus Poribacteria bacterium
AACGCTGTGTATGTCTGCCAACTTGATACGTTAATTATACCACAATTTCACCTAAAAATCAAATTTATTTCGGATATAACGTCCCTCGCGGGCTTATATCCCAAAGCTAAAGCATTGGGCTTTACGCCCGAAGGCTCGTAATTATGGGCTTTACTATAAATGTATGCAACCTTCCTACCCCTGGAGTGTGTCGTTAGGTAGAAATAACGCTTAGTAGGAGGTTATGGATAGTGTATCGTTCTAAAAGAAACATACTTATACTGCTGGGGAGTGTCATATTATCCTTGAATATAGGTTGCTTCACGAATGCTGCCCAGCAGTCCGAGTTTTCTGCAAACCATACCGAGACGTACACATCGAATTTGCCGCTTATAATTATTGATACATTCGGGAAGTGGATTCCTGACGACCCCAAAATTCCTGCACGAATAAAGATTGTCTATAACACTTTGGACAGTCGGAATGTTGATTTTGAAGGAAAAATCGGTATAGAAGTCAGGGGCAAAACTTCGCAGATGTTTCCAAAGCAGCAATACGGTTTTGAAATTCAAGACGATAGTGGCAACGACAGAGATGTCTCGTTGTTGGGATTGCCAGCGGAATCGGACTGGGTGCTGAACGGTCCGTATTCGGATAAGACCCTCATGCGGAACTACTTGGCGTACGAGTTCAGTAATCGGATTGGTAGGTATGCAAGTAGAACAAAGTTTGTCGAGGTGTTTCTCAATGACTCCAGGGATACGAGAATTGGGGGTAAGCATTACGTCGGTGTTTATCTGCTGATGGAGAAAATCAAGCGCGGAAAAAAACGGGTTAATATTAGTTCCCTAAAACCGACGCAAAACAATCCCTCAGAAATCACTGGCGGATACATCTTGAAAATCGACAAAATTGATTGGTATGATACCTACTTTTCCACCCGTTACGGTACACAGTTGATTCATGTCTATCCGAAAGGACGCGAGATGTCTCCTGCGCAAAAGGTGTGGATTCGAGAATATATGAACGCATTTGAATCGGCGTTAGTGGGCAAGGATTTTGCAGACCCGAAACGCGGATATGCCAAATATATTGATGTAGATTCTTTTATTGACCATTTCATCATCAATGAGCTTTTCAAGAACACCGACGGATTTCGGAACAGTACATACATGTACAAAGACAGAGATGCCAAGCTAAAGATGGGACCCGTCTGGGATTTCAACCTATCCATGGGGAATACAGTTTTCTATGGCGGTTGGGAAACCGACAGTTGGCTTATTGATACAAACCCTGTCCCATTCTGGTGGACGCGGCTGTTAGCGGATAAAAACTTCAAACAACGACTCGTCAAGAGATGGCAGACGCTTCGGAAAAATGAACTCGCCACTGCAAAGCTCCTTAACGAGATTGACCGAACCGCTGGATACCTGTTCGAGGCACGAAGGCGGAACTTCCAAAAGTGGCGGGTGTTGGGTTACCGAATCTTCGGGAATCCGGGTCCTTATTTTTCGACCTATGAGCAAGAAGTTGAGCAGTTGAAAAGGTGGTTACAGGCTCGATTGACATGGATGGATAGCAATATTAACGCGCCTCGACAATCGGGAGTTATGCGTCAACCGCCAGTCAGACGGAGTAGAAACCTATGGTAGATACGCGAAAAGCGGCTATACCGTTCGAGGTATTCGCCAGTTTTAAAAGAATCGAAACAGGGAATCCAATTATTTCCCTTGCGCCACCCCTTTGGGCAGCGGCAACCCACGCTATTGTTATTGATGAGACCGTCCACTATATCTGGTGTAAACGCGACCTCGGTGTTCGCTGGCTTATTATGCATGCGACGGCACCGATTGATAACCTCACCGACATCACACAGGATGCGCGGAATCCAATTCTCGAACCTTCCGCGGATGGTTTCGATGATCAAGCCGTTGAGTACCCTTTTCCGTTCCTAAATCCTGCAGACGATAAGTTTTACATGTACTACCGCGGGAAAGGCAAAACGGCCCCTGAACAGACGGGGCTGCTGGTGAGCGATGGAGATATGGGGGAGTGGCGGCGCGTTCAGAACACCCCTGTCATTCCCGCGGATACCGAACACGAAGCGGACGGCTCAACGCACCCTTCGGTTGCAATTGCAGGGGACACGATTCACATCCTTTATACCGCGAAGGCGACGCGGTCGTTCGAGAAAGGACTAACAATGTGTCATGCCACGGCACCGACGAGTCACCCAGCGTTGGTCACGAAAAATCCTGCTAACCCCGTTTTTAAGGGGAGTGGACAGGCATGGGACAGTCAAGCCGTTCGTGAGACCGAATTGTTCAAGGGACCCCAATATTTTCATGTTATCTATGGCGGATACGATGGCGAAGTCTGGCGGATGGGGCATGTCCGGACTCGCGATTTCCAGACTTTTGAACCCAACCCTTACAACCCGATCTTCATACCATCGGACGACCCGAATGCTTTCGATTGTGATGGGGTCTTGACGGGTCAAATCTTTGAAGTCGGAGACACGTACGCTATGCTCTATGCAGGCAAAAAAGGACAGGAGTGGCAGACGGGTTTGTGTACAATCCGAGACGGCTAACGGATTTTTTTTGGTTCTAAAGTCTACCAAAGGTGGAAAAATAGATGCGTATGCGGGCGGTTCTCATCGGTTTGGCGTTAGTCATTCTGCAGACAGCGATTACCCCCTATAACGACTACTACCTCCAAGGGACGGACATCTCTGGAAATCATTTTCCTTTAGGGGCAGTGTTTACGCTAATTTTTCTCACCTTTGTTATCAACCCGATTCTCAAGAAGGTGTCTCCGCGTGTTGTGCTAAGTCCGGCGGAATTGATGGTCGTATGGGTCATGATGGGTGTCAGTTCAGCGATTCCATCGAAAGGCATGATCGGTTACTTACTTCCATATATAGCGGCACCCGTCTATTTTGCGACACCTGAGAACGAATGGGCTGAGACGCTCTATCGCCACTTCCCCGAATGGCTTATTGTCTGGGATGAGGGTGCTGTTACTGACTTCTATGAAGGGGAATCTTTTGTTCCATGGATACTCTGGGTAAAGCCACTTATTGCTTGGACGGCGTTCATTCTCCTGTTCTATGCCCTGACAATCTGTGTATCCATTGTGTTAAGGAAACAGTGGGTGGAACGCGAAAGGTTCATATTTCCGCTCGTTACTGTGCCTGTAGAGATGGTCCAACAGACGGCAACGCGCGGCAATCTAAATGGTATTTTCACAAATCGGCTGATGTGGGTCGGATTTGGAATCGCCGCTTTTTTTCATCTCCTCAACGGACTGCACGAGTATTTTCCTGCGCTCCCGCGTATCCCGAACCGATATGACCTGTACACCCCGTTCACGGAACGTCCGTGGATTGTCATGGGGTGGTGGCCCCAATTTCGGTTCTTTCTCTATTTCTCCGTTATTGGCATAACATACTTTCTCGCCATGGACGTGTCGTTTAGCTGCTGGTTCTTCTTTCTCTTCTTCAAGCTCCAATACATTATTATCAACGCTTTTGCTATTCCTATCAGTCCGTGGATCTCTGCAAGGGGACAGACAATGGCTGCTTATGTCGTTATGGTCATCGCTTTCCTACTGAATAGCCGCGTCCATATAAAAGACCTCCTGAAGCGAACGTTTCTGGAGTCTACTGCTACCACAACGATCGACGACACAGATGAAGTATTACCGTATAGATGGGCAGTGCTGGGAACGGTTATCAGTTTCATACTCCTCGTGGGTCTCTGCGTTTACGCCGGGATGTCGCTTTGGGTCGCTTGTAGCATTATCATCCTGTTCCTGATCGCTTCTACTGCCCTGTCGTGGATGGTCGTCAACGGCGGGATGTTGCTGATCCAGGCACCGATGTATCCAGTAGAATACTTTGAAATTACAACCGGCTCAAGGATCATTGACGCGAACAGTTTGGCACTCTTAGGGTTTCAGCGGGTGATGATGCGAGATTGGGGCGGGATTTTGATGCCGAGTGTTCTACACGGTTTCAAAGCCGCAGATCCGTTTCGATTAAATCGGAGAAGCGTTCTCGGTGCGATGGTGCTGGCTATTGTTGTTGCTATTGGTGTCTCCTACGCTGCGTCGCTGCCCTTAATTTATGACAAAGGTGGTTTAAATCTCCAAAGGGGTCCCTTCATCGGCGCACCGAGATACTTCAATCATATTGTTTCGTTGATTCAATATCCGAAAGACCCGAAGTTGGGAGAGGCGTACAGCATGCTGTTAGGTGCCGGAATCACTGGGTTCTTACTGATTATGCAGCGCCAGTTTATGTGGTGGCAACTCCACCCGATTGGCTATGTGATGGGTGCGGTTTATTCGTCCTACTTTCTCTGGTCGTGTATGTTTATCGGCTGGTTTTTGAAATACTTGGCACTGAAATGGGGAGGACTTGGGTCCTATCGGAGGTTTCGACCCTTGTTTATGGGATTTATTGTTGGTGAGTTTGGGATTGTAGGGGTTTGGATGGTGATTGGCGTGTTTACGGGTGTGAATTACCAAGGGGCATTACCAGGATAGTTTTATGCACATCGTAGTAGGCGAGGTTTCTAGCCTCGCCCAACAGTATCACGATACACCGAAGTGATCAGATCCGGGCATCAGGTGTTCCCTTGCAACGTCTGCGTTGATTTCAACACCCAATCCGGGTTGCTCTGGTAACACAAATACATTATCTTCCATAAGTGGTTCATCAGAGATCGCAAGGTCCCATCGCCACTCGACCTGATCGGCGTGATAGGGGAGTTCCATAACGATGAAGTTCCGTACCGCAGCGCAGACGTGTGCCGTTGCTGTCATCCCGATGGGCGATGTGATGTTGTGCGCAGCAAAGGGTATATAATAGAGATCAGCCAGATCCGCAATCTTCTTCGCTTCAAGCATTCCACCCGTTCCAGACACATCCACGTGAAGCATATCACAGGCTTGATTCTGGATCAGTTCTCGGAAGCCGTCGCGTCGGAACAGGAACTCACCGGTACAGATTGGGATAGAAGTCGCGGCAGTGACCTTCGCCATCGCTTCAACGTTATCATTCGGCACCGGGTCTTCCAAGAACATCAAATCGAACGGTTCTAAACGTTCAGCGAGTTTCATCGCCGAATGCGTGCTGAATAGGCTATGACAGTCGATGCTGATGTCGATACCATCGCCAGCAGCCTCACGTGCAGCAGCGACCAACGCTGTCATTTTCTGCAATTCTGCCGTGCTTAATTCCCGGTTGACCGCGTCATGCTTAAGTTCGTTTGCGGAGTTATCGATGTCAAACTTAATCGCTTGATAGCCGTCAGCAACGCCTTCTCTGGCGCGTTGTGCCCAGCCTTCAGGGGTATTCCCTTTTCCGTGTCCGACATCGGCATAGAGCCGGATGCGGTCCCGATACTTCCCACCCAATAACCGATAGACCGGCACGCCGAGGCTTTTTCCGAGTATATCCCAGAGGGCTGTTTCTATCCCACCAATCGCCGATAGACCCATGGCGTATCGGTTGCTCGCTGCACCAATCATCCGGTTGTAAAGCGGCTCTATGTTTCTCGGATCCGCGCCGACAAGTATCCGCTTGAATTGCAAAATAATTTCAGCGATTCCCGCCCCGGGATGCGCTTCGCCTATTCCTGTTAACCCATCGTCTGTTTCAATCTGGACGTAGTTCCACTGTTTATAGCCTTTGAGCGTCATCGCCTTCACATCGGTAATCTTCATATCCGGTTTCCTTTGTGTCTGAAATTGGTTAAAAAAATCAATAGATGTTGCGTCTGATGCGCATTCATGATACCATATCCTCTGAGATTGTGCAACAGTGACAGAAGGAGACTGGCTCATGACAAATCAAGAAATCAAGACGGCTTATGAACGTGATGGCTATGTGGTGCTCAAAGATATTATCGACTTGTTGTGCTCACCAGCGGTGGATAGCGTGAAAGGAAAAAAATAGAGGCGACCTGCGCCAAATCGTTTTAAATTCTATGCCTGTAAACCCTTAATCGTTGTGTCAATTACGGTATCAATCAATTTGTCTTTCTCCGTCCAAGGAAAATCGGGAAAATCAATGAGGAGCAACGTAACACCGTGAACCGCTGACCACATCACCTGACCAGTAGTTTCGACATCGACCTGCCGGAATATCTTCTGTTTAATACACTCGGAAACCATCACACGCAAGTAATTAAACACCTTTTCGCCAATTGATCCCTCTTGCAGACCTAAACCCTCTTGGAACTGCGGACGAATAACAAACGTCAGTTTGTAATCTTGCGGATATTTTAGACCGAATTCGATATAGACTTTTCCACTTTTTCTTAGGGTCTCAACTGGGTCGCTTGTATCCTCTTTTAGGTTTTCAAGTGTGTTCAATAGGTTCAGAAGTGTTTCCTGACAAACGGAATCTAAGAGATCCGCCTTGTCTTTGAAATAGAGATAGATCGTTGTAGGTGAGTATTCTATCTTATTGGCAATCTTTCGCATGGAGACGTTCTCATAGCCTTCATTGACAAAGAGCTCTCGCGCTGCAGAAAGAATTTGCTGCCGCAACTGTTCTTTTTCCCTGGCTCGCCGTTCTTTAACACCCATGGCTTTAACCTTCATTTACAGAGTCATTTAACTTTACGATGTGAATTATCACAGATGTTTTTCTGTATGTCAAGAAAATTCGTATATCTGCCTTTTTTCTTTTTTAACATGAATACGGACGTGCTTTTACGGCTCGTCACAAAAGCACGTCCGTCCAATATTTTTCTTATTGACCTTAGAAGTATGCGTGTATGCCCATCCCTACGTAAACACCAGCGATACCTTTAGATTCAGCGTTGGTATTTTCTCTGCCGAATCCTTGACCGACTGCTACGTTCAAGCCGAGTGGGATGCCCCCAAGCGAAAACACGAGCTCGCCTCCAAAAGCAAGTCCGCCGCCTAACGTCGTAGATTTGACAATCTCGTCATGCAGGTCTGGTTCTTTTTTATACCGCCAGCCCCCTTCTAAGGTGAAATAGAGGCGTGAGGTATGCCACCTACCGTGGTGCTCAAATATGGCGTACGAAACACCGCCTCCGAACATGTGATCGCTATTCTGATCGTTAAGAATAAAGCGCCCAACGGTTTGAAAGTATATCGGGGCCAACCCAGTATAGCGAAAACTCAATCCACCAAAGGCAGAGGTGGCTCCCTGAAGTCCGATACCAAATTCCGAGTCATCTGTGAGGAATTTGTCTTGCTTTACACTATTGTTGGTATGGTCAGCGGTTTGTGCTTGAACTGAGAAACTGAGGGTTATTCCTACGAGAATGCAGGTTAGACAGAAAATTGTATGTTTCACTGTTTTTTCTCCTTTTTCTTTATAGTGGATCCCATAATTAATTGCACATTCGGTGGGCATCGGGCTGGGGGACCCAGCCCCTACGGAGGCACAGGCTAACAGCCTATGCTACAAGTGTAAACTTATTTTCGGATTTTACTATAATATTTCGGCACACACTGTGTGCCTACTATTTTTTACCGGGCAATCAACAGTACCACCCGATGCGGTTCAGTTCCCAGAGGCCGTAGCGGTGCCCCGTGACCGTCTCGTAGCGTGAAGGGGTGATGCATTAGGAGATCCTGCACCCCATCCTTATTGAGGTCCACCAACCAAGTATATTCCTCATCATTGGGAAGGGAGACCGCCACCTCCTGCGGCTGCTGAGCAAACAGTTCAGGTCCCGGTACGCCAACGAAGACGACCATGATTCGTGGGTGATCCCCGAGGAGCAGGTCCGCACGACCGTCGCCTGTCACATCCCCGATGCGCAACGTTGTATTGAACGCGCGTGGCCACCTCTCTTGTGTCTTTCGCCTTTCGTGGGTTGCCCCACGAAGCACGAGATCCAGTGGCACCCACCCCGGTTCACGATGGCTGGGCACGCCGTCCAACGCGATTCTACGAGTCGTGTTGGGTGTATCGGGAGAGCTGCCTTCTTCCATTTGGTAGAACTCGATATCCAGCCAGACATCATCACCCATGAACCCTTTGATACGCTTCCAGAGGCTGCCCTTAAGGGACTCGCGATGGATAGTCGTGATCATCAGCTCGGCCTGCCCATCGCGGTCCAAGTCGTGCGGGTCCATCCCAAGTTGAATTCTCTCGTTCGACTGGAACGTAATGTTAGCACTCCGTGCAAATACGGTGCCGCCATCGGATGTCGGCGCGCCGAAATACACCGCATAACTGGAGTGCTTGCTGGAGATGTCTCTACCCGAAAGCTTGAAAATTACCAGATCAACAACACCATCACCGTTCAGGTCGGTCAACGCGTGTAGCGCCCTCCCTGTCATATCTCCCGTAATGAGTGAAGCGAGCCGGTCCGCGTCGAATGCCACACCCGTCATGAAGATCTTTGCATTTGATGTGAACAGGCCACGCTCGTCCTGAAGATGCACCTCAAAGTGATCCTTGTTCCAGAACACCAGATCAACGCGACCATCTCTGTCGTAATCTATCTCGTGGACACGGCTCTGAGACCACGGGTTGTATCGATAGCCATCGGCACCACGGATCCGCGCCATCTCGGTAGGCGGACCGATTTGCACTTTCTCAGCAAACGTGCCGTCACGCCTCTGAATGAATACCCAGAAGCCATCGGTGTCGGGTACAACCAAGTCGTCGAGGCCGTCGGCATTCACGTCCTGCGTAATATCTACATGGGGAATTTCGCCGCTGCGCGGTGGTGTGAAGTTAGAAGTAACGCCTACTAGCGCGCGCGCCGTCCCGGAGTTAGGCTCAAACCAGTTCAGGCGGTCGCGCGCATAGGTAACCAAGCGATCGCGGCCGTCGATGTTCGCCACATCAACGAAAGATACTTCGGGGCCTAACGTTGTGTTGAGTGTCGGCACCCAAGTATCACCGCTGAATGTGTAGAGACGCAAGCGGTGGTCGTTATTCTCGTCGATGTGTATCACGGCAAGTTCGGCGATAGGACCGTCAAAAAGAAATCCCGTCAAAACCGTTTGACGTTTCGCGGTACCAATGACGACCTCATACCGATCGAAAGTGAATTCCGCTGTGGAGGGTGTCATGCGCTCAACCGCTTCGCCTGACAGGTCTGAGCACCCCGATAAAAGGATACCGAAAACCAGCATAAGAAAAGTAGTCTGGAAGGCTGGAAAGATCTTCCCTCCAAACTTCCAAGCTTCCGGTTTTTGTTTGATGAAAAAAAAGCGTTTATGGGATAAAGCTTGCTTTTTCACTGTTATGCTCCTTTCAGGATTTATGTTAACATAGATAAATAAATTAACGATGTTAACAAATAAGGAAAAATATAAGCGACCTTCGTCAAAGGATTTGTTTTACCCTTGCTTTACATAGTCATTTAACTTAACACTGTTAATTATATCAGGTATTTTTCTGTTTGTCAAATTTTTTTGCATTGGCACTGTTTTTTTTAAAGGTGTTTAGGAAATTTCTGGTGTTTTGAAGTTCCAAGAGGTGATCGGAAAAGGGTGAGTATCTTTCCTTTCATTTTTTAAACAGAAAAGAGACGAGTCTTGGCGGTTTGTTTTGATCTGTTTCGTGCCACCATTCCTTGAACGCCTTAAGGCGAAATCCACTGCTTTTGGCAGCATTCAGGAAATCTGAGATGTGATGCACGAATGCCTGAATTTCCGTGGTTCCTTGAGGTGTTTGAAAGTTTGCTTGTGTGCCTTGATACTGCCTGAAAGGGTGAAGTTCAGAGACAAAGAAGTGACCACCGGGAACCAACACGCGGAATGCCTCTGAAAATATAAATGAGAGGTCTTCTATATGTTCAAGGACAAGGTTGCAGATGACAAGATCAACAGACGAGTTATCGCAATGCCACGGGTGTGTAATGTCGGCAACGGAGAAGGTTACGTTGCTGGATTTCAACTTCTCTCTGGCGAGAGAAATCATGCCTTCTGAGAAATCGAGCGCGTGAACGTTCTCACTGATTTCTGAGAGAAGGCGGGTATTCTTTCCCGTTCCACAACCGATTTCAAGGATGGATTTATAGCGCAAATTGGCGAGTGTTTTCTCGGTAACAATCCGGTCTAAGTCCCGTGTGCGGTTTTCGTCGGAGTCGTAAGTTGTGGACCAGTTGTTGTATGCCTCTTGGATATTGTTCATCAAAAAATATTAATCCCACAAATCAAGTCCCAATAGTTTTCGGCCCAAGGGTGTCAGTTCCGCGGGTCCATAATTTTTCGCTTCCCAACCCCGCGGATCTCCGGGATAGGGTCCGCGTCCCAATGCCCGGCGTTCCCGCCACAGTGTGATGCGTTCTTGGCGTCGTTCTTCATCCATCGGATCGGGAACAGGATGGAAGTTCATGTATTGTGCTAACCGCGGTTTATCGGAAGTGTTACGACCGTTGCCGTGTGGGAGCGCAACATGCCATATCAGCAATGAACCTGCTTTCCCCGGTACCTGAATGAAGTGTTCGGGTGAAATTTCTGGCACCCACGGGTTCTCCTTGTCAATCAACGACTTATGTGCCCCGGGCCAGCAAACGAAAGACCCCTGGTTGTCAGCCGTATCCCTTAGGAACAGGACCCCTTGTGTGTGGAACCTAACGGGCAGTTTCGAGGTATCCGCATCCCAGTGGTACATCCCTTTATGGTCCCACTCAGGATAATCGGGATGTTTCGGCGGTTTCATATTGACTCGATCGGGGTGAACCCAGATCCGATGCGTACCGTATACCTCGGTATAGATTTGATGGATGGGTGGGTGCTGATAGACGTTCCACATGGCTTGGTGTTGGTACATCTCGACCATACCTGCGCCGGGTTTGTGAGGGGCGCGATACCAGCCATTTGGATCTGAAGGATCCATCTCCAAGAACGCAAAAATCGCATCAACGACTGCATCACAAAGTTCGGTAGGGACGGCATTTTCGATGACCATATAGCCGTATTCATCGAAATGGTCACGATGTGCTTGTGTGAGTATTCCCATTGGGTTTCCTTTAGTATTAGCGTTGATTTAAAAGTGCTGTTGCAATGATAACAAATTTGGCTGGCAAAGTCAATGCTAACATGAGCCAAAATCATGGCGAGGTTGCAAACCTCGCCTACTAATTTAAGGGAGACTTCACCAGTGGGATAGACATTATTTGACAACCCTTCCATCAATGTACTGTTCCGAAACAGTGTGTCCACAGAGGCTTAACACCGTTGGAAAGATGTCAACAGAACGGATGTACGGCTCGACAATCGGGTAATTCGTGGCAAGTGGGATGTGCAGATGCTCAGCGATTAAGGCACCGTGCGTCGCATGATGCTCAGGCACCTCATAACGGGCGCGTAAATCATAACCGCTTTCAGCACTGAGGACCAAATCACCCGTTCTTTCACTCTTAAATATCTGCCACAACTGGACAATTCCATCTGGATACGGACTATCATAGGTTTCGCACAATGCTTCCCGTGAGGACAAATGCTCGTGGCGGACACCATACTTGAGTGGGTCTATTCCAGTAAACCGATAGGAGAAACGTAGCGAGTCTGCCGGTTTAAAAGTTGTCGCCACGCCCTGTGGATTTTCACAAGTTTTGTTTTGCAAGTGGCAAGAGATTCTCCCTTGTCCGGTTCGACTTTGGACAATGATGTCTCCCGTTTCGCTCTGCCCCGCCACGAGACCTAAGCCTTCGAGTTCAATCAGTGAACCAATGACCCCGATTTGTTGGAGTTCCTCGAAAGACATGCGTTCTCCCCAGCCTTTTCCTTTCCCACTATTTTTAAAATAGAGATGTGTCATCCCGTTTCCAGACACCATACTCGCAGATACCGCGCCTTGCCGCCAAACCTTCGGATAATGCAGGCATCGCCAACCCCCATCGTCTAAATGCTGAGGGATGTCAATGTGGGTATGTGTGTCGGTCATCCCGTGGTCACTGGTAATCAGGATGAGTGTTTCTTCGAGGGTATTCGTTTTTTGTAAAATGCGAACAAGTTTGCCGATCGCGGTGTCAATCTCTCGGTAGGTCTGAAACACCTGTTGAGATCGTATCTCTGTGAGGTGTGAAAAAGTATCGACTGCAGGAAAGAGGCACATGATAAATTTATCGCCTGCTTCAGCAGCTTTGTGTAAATGCTGGATTGCCATCCGGTTGACAAATCGCCACCGATGCGAGAAGTGGGCGTATGTATAGAAAAACGGTTTAATCCAACGGGTTCGGTTTTTAGCGGGCGGACACCCGCGAGCGAGGAGGTTGTAAATATTGCTGGCAGGTGAGAAGAAATTGAAGAGTGTCGGATGATCTATGGGTAGGTCGGCTTCAAAACGTAGCCCGTCAAGTCCCATATAACTGCAGACCCCCGGACGTTTGAAACGGTGCGGGAGATGAAAATTCGATTTGGACAACCACCGAATACCTGGGATGTTTGCTGTGCCGGGATACAACCCCATAAAGAAAGGGATGAAAGCAGGTCCTGTCGTTGAGGGAAAGACGGAGACCGCCTTGTTCAGACTGCCGCGATCTACAACGTATTTCTTGATGTTCGGAAGGTCACCGTTTTCAAGTAACCCTCTAAATACTGCGTAGGGTGCTCCATCGATTAAAATAAAAACAAAGCGTTTGAAGGGCGGTTCGGTTGGTGCCATTACGCCTCCGTAAATATGTGGATATTTATTACTGAACGCTGTTTACGAGTCCTTTCCTTGGCTATAAGTTTCCCAGAGTGCGTTTGGGTTCTCGACAGAGAGACCGACGTTCCCACATTCGCCGCAGACAGTTGCTCGCAACGCTTCTCTGTGAGCCTTCTTAAAAATCATGGCATCGGGGTTACCCTCAACTTCGACTTCAACATCTTGTCCCATTCCCGCTTCGTAGCGGTCCCGAATTCTCAAATTAGGCATGACTTTCTCAGATCCACACCTACCACATTTCATCGTCGCCATCTGGCTGTACCTCCATATTTCAGTATTGCGTGTTGATACAAACTATTATATCCTAAATTGTAAGGAGTGTCAATTCTTCTAATTTGAGAGCCAGAGCCATTTAGTTTTACATATTTACTTTATATATGTGGATAGTTTTCCGCTGTAGGAGCGAGCTGTGCTCGCGATCTTTCGTAAAAACGTTAACTTATGTAAACGAAAACCAAGATTGGAACCGAAAATTAAATAGCCCTGTTCGAGAGCATAGGTTCCTTGTAGCATAGGCTGTTAGCCTGTGCCGCGCGTATCAAAATTTAACTTGACAACCTCTTATGTAATAGCGTATAATAATTACGTGTAATTAACTTATACGTGTTTAATGAAAAAAAGGAGATTTTACAATGCCAGAATTTGAAGCAAAACGCGGCAGAAAGAGGCACCGTGAAAGACGCAAGATACACACACGCGGGCAAGGCGAGCGAAAAAGGAATAACGTCGTAATGGTCAGGGTCGATGAGGAGAATCTCAACCGGATTGACGAACTTGTGGAATCCGGACAGTTTAGCAGTCGTTCCGAAGCGACGGCATTTCTAATTAGTGAGGGTATTAAAGCCAAACGGCAGATGTTTGAAAAAATGGCGGAAAAGGTTTCTCAGATTCAAGAGTTGAGAACCGAACTTGAGGCGATGATTGCCGAAGATACAAAAACGCCCGAATCTATCGGGCAGAATGGAGAACGTCAATGACACGCATCACTGTCGCGGTTGTGTTAGTTCTGTTTGGTCTTGCTGTGACGCTGGTGTTGGCACAGCGTCGGGGTCCAAAGGTACCCGAAGGTGTAACGGTGCATCGGGATATCGCTTATGTGACCGATGGGCACGAACGTCAGAAACTCGATCTCTATATACCCGACACAGGCGAAAACCTACCGCTCATTATCTGGGTGCATGGCGGTGCTTGGCTCGGGGGAAGCAAGGAACGTTACGCACCGATGGAATACCTCAAGTCAGGCTATGCGGGTGCGAGTATCAACTACCGTTTGAGTCAGCACGCCATTTTTCCGGCACAAATCGAAGACGTGAAAGCCGCTGTACGATGGATCCGCGCGAACGCAGAAACCTACCGTCTCGATCCGAATCGCTTCGCGGCGTGGGGTTCTTCCGCGGGTGGACATCTCGTTGCCATGCTCGGCACAGCGGGTGATATAACCGAATTTGAGGTAGGTGAAAACTTGGAAGTGTCCAGTCAGGTACAAGCCGTCGTCAATTACTTCGGTCCCACGGATTTCCTGCAGATGGACGCGCACCGCCTTCCAGATGGACTGGTGCATGACGCACCCGATTCTCCAGAGTCTAAATTGGTAGGTGGCCCCATTCAGGAGCATAAGGATCGTGTCGCGAGAGCGAATCCGATCACTTATGTCTCCAAAGCCGATCCACCTATGCTAATTATCCACGGGGACCAGGACAAGCTTGTTCCGTATCATCAAAGCCTGTTGCTGAAGGAAGCGTTAGAAGCAGTCGGCGCGCCTGTCACGCTCTACAAAGTAGCGGGAGGCGGACACGGCGGATTCAAAGATCCAAAAGTCCCAGAATTAACAAAAGCCTTCCTTGAAAAACACCTGAAACCCTAACGTAAGGATCCACGAATGGCAATAAAGAAATCACAACTCTACGCCTCCCTCTGGCAAAGCTGCGACGAACTCCGCGGCGGCATGGATGTCTCACAATACAAAGATTACATCCTGACGCTTCTCTTCATGAAATATATTTCCGATAAAGCTGCCAGTCCTGACGGCTCGCTCATCCACGTTCCCGACGGCGGTGGGTTCGCAGATATGGTGAAACTCAAAGGCGATGTAGAGATCGGGGATAAGGTTAACAAAGTTATCGGAAAACTCGCCGATGAAAACGAAATACTTAAAGGGGTCATCGATCAGGCAGATTTCAACGACGAAAGCAAACTCGGCAGAGGTAGGGAGATGGTGGATCGGATTTCCAGACTGGTCGCCATTTTTGAGGGACTGGATCTCCGGATGAACCGCGCTGAGGGTGATGACCTGTTGGGCGACGCGTATGAGTATCTCATGCGCCACTTCGCCACCGAATCAGGTAAGAGCAAAGGGCAGTTCTATACACCGGCGGAGGTTTCTCGCGTCATGGCGAAGGTCATCGGCATCGGTCAGAATACCCGCCGATCGGATACGATTTACGATCCGACGTGCGGTTCAGGGTCACTACTGCTCAGAGCGGTTGACGAGTCCCTGGACGGAATGAGTGTCTTCGGACAAGAAAAGGACAACGCGACCTACGCACTGGCGCGGATGAACATGATCCTCCACGGCGACGAAACCGCGGAACTGGAACACGGCAATACGCTGTCTGCACCGGAATTTAAAGACGAGCATGGACTGAAGACGTTCGACTTCGCCGTCGCGAATCCGCCTTTTTCTGATAAGGCATGGACGACAGGGCTGAGTCCTGATCACGACGAGTATGAACGTTTCAAACCCTACGGTGTTCCGCCTGCGAAAAACGGAGATTACGCCTTCCTGCTCCACTTCATTGCATCACTCAAGAGCAGAGGTAAAGGGGCGATTATTCTACCCCACGGCGTGCTGTTCCGCGGCAACAGAGAGGCAGACATCCGCAGGGAGCTCATCCGACGCGGCTATATCAAGGGTATCATCGGCTTGCCCGCAAATCTGTTTTACGGCACGGGTATCCCCGCCTGTATCCTCGTGATTGACAAAGAGAACGCCCACGTCCGCAGTGGTATCTTCATGATTGATGCGAGTAAAGGATTCCTCAAGGACGGCAACAAGAACCGGCTCCGCGCCCAAGACATCCATAAAATCGTCTCCGTCTTCAATGACCAGACCGAACTACCGCGCTACTCCCGCATGGTGCCGACCTCTGAAATTGCAAACACCGCGAACGCCTATAACCTCAATATCCCGCGCTATATTGATACCAGTGAACCCGAAGATTTACACGACCTCGTAGCACATCTCAACGGCGGTATTCCCGACACCGATATTGACGCACTCGCCAACTATTGGACGGTCTTTCCCACCCTCCGCAACGCCCTGTTTGAGGTTTCCAACGGTAGACCGGGATACAGCGATCCGCTCGTGGAAACACAACACGTAAAAACAACTATCCTCACCCATAGCGAGTTTAACGCTTACCAACAGGAGGTTAATACTGTCTTTGAGGCGTGGCGCGATGCACACGAAACATTTCTGCTCGATATTGATGTCGGCACGAGCCCCCGGGAAATCGTTACGATGTTATCCGAGGACCTACTCGCCCGTTTCAAAGACCTGCCACTTCTTGACCGATACGATGTGTATCAAAGATTCATGGATTACTGGGGCGAAGTCATGCAGGACGATGTCTATCTGATTGCCAACGATGGCTGGCTGGCTGGTCGTATCCTTAGAACTGCCTATGACAAAGAAACACCTGACTTTACAACAAAGCAGGGACAAAAAACTATTAAGCACGTTGGTGAACTGATCCCAACGTCTTTAGTGATTGCAAAGTTTTTTGATGATGAAAGGCAAACATTGGAGCAGCTTGAGGCAGAAATTGAGAAAGTGACACAATGTAAAGAGGAATTTGAAGAAGAACATGGAGACGGGGAAGGCGCACTCGTAGGGCTTGAGGGAACTCGTGGAATAACCAAAGGCAATGTGCAGGAGCGCGTCATGGAACTCCGCGACGCTATTTTGAAGATGTATCCCGAAGGAACACCTCAGCATACCCGAGCGAAATCTATTAAGAAAACAACTTTCGGCAATAGTAAGTGGATTGATGACAACAAAGACGAAGATAGTTTATTCGGCGGACTTGACCTCTCTCATGACTATGATGAAGAGAGGTTATTTGAGGAACTTGATGTTCTTTATGAATATCTTCAACTCATGAAAGCTGAAAAAGAAAAAAAGGATGCACATAAGCAAACACTTGATAATCTCTATAAATCAGTGATCGAAAAGTACTCCAAACTAACTGAGGAAGAGATTAAAACACTTGTGATTATGGATAAGTGGTTCGCCAGTATTCACACAGCGGTTGATGGTGAGGTTCGGCTGTTGACACAGACACTCACTGAACGCGTGAAGGAACTGGAGGAGCGTTATATGAATCCGTTGCCGGACCTGGAGCAGGAAGTGGAAGCGTTTAGCACGAAGGTAGCGGCACATCTGAAGAATATAGGAGTTGGTTGGGTATGAGTACAGCAAAAACGCAATCGCAAACATCACAGGGGTTTAACGCGAAGTGGAAAACGAAGCGATTAGAAGAGATAGGTGAAATCTCTGGCGCAGGAGTGGACAAAAAAGTCATCCCTAATGAGGTGCCCGTCCGACTTGTGAATTATCTTGATGTCTATAACAAGACATTTCTTTACTCAAAAGATTTAACGCATGAAGTTTCAGCAAGACCGGATCAAGTTCGACGCTGTGTTGTTGAAAAAGGTGATGTTTTCTTTACACCTTCTTCTGAGGTGCCTGATGACATCGGGCGTTCCGCAATCGCTATGGAAGACATCTCAGATGGTGTTTACAGTTATCATGTTGTTAGGTTACGCTTGAAGACCAACTGGGATCTTCACTTTCGGGCTTATGCCTTTGAGACAAAGGAATTCCTTGATCAAGCAAGCAAGCAATGCGAAGGTAGTGGAACACGCTATGTTATAAGTCTTCCAAAATTTCGCGCGATGGTTGTGCGCTTTCCTCCAACCATAAAGGAGCAACGCGCCATCGCCGAAGTATTGTCAGATGTGGATGGGTTGCTCAACGCCTTGGACGCACTCATCGCCAAGAAGCAGGCAATCAAACAAGCCACCATGGAGCAACTCCTGACGGGTAAGACGCGCCTGCCGGGGTTTCGTGGGGTGTGGGGGACGAAGCAGTTGGGGGAAATTGGGGAAATCTCTGGTGCGGGAGTTGACAAAAAAATCAATCCTAATGAAGTGCCCGTTCGGCTTGTGAATTATCTTGATGTCTATAACAAGTCTTTTCTTTACTCAAAAGATTTAACGCATGAAGTTTCAGCAAGACCGGATCAAGTTCGGCACTGTGCTGTTGAAAAAGGGGACGTTTTCTTTACCCCTTCCTCTGAGGTACCTGATGACATCGGCTGTTCTGCAGTCGCTATGGAAGACATTCCGGATGGTGTTTACAGTTATCATGTTGTCCGGTTGCGTTTGAAAACGGATTGGTCCCTTTACTTTCGCGCTTATATCTTTGACACAAATGAATTCCTTAATCAAGCAAGTAAACAATGTGAGGGGAGCGGAACGCGCTACGTCATAAGCCTTCCAAAATTCCGAGCAATGACTGTCCGATTCCCGCCAGACATAGAAGAACAACACGCAATCGCTTCCGTCCTCTCCGACATGGATGCCGAGATCACCGCGTTGGAGCAGCGCAGAGACAAAACCATTGCCATCAAACAGGGGATGATGCAGGAGTTGCTCACGGGGCGGGTGCGGTTGTCTGAATCGCGGATTATCGCGGATGACGCGGATTAACGCGGATTCGGGATACTTGTTCCTCACCCCAGCGGGGTGATATGTCTATAGAAAGTCGGTGTTTCAAGGCACCGCACTCCAGCGGAGTGCTATGTCTATAACTATTATTAAGACTGTGATAGGTAGAATGTAATGAACGGAGACGATGTCATGCGGAACTATAATATAAGAATTAAGAGCGATCTTTGAGTTTATAAAATGTACATAGCACTCCAAATCAACAGTATGAATGCCGTGTGGCATTCCCCGGGAGTGCGGGAGGGTGGATATACGGTTTTCTATAGACATATTGCTCCGCTGGAGCAAGGAGCTCGATTTTGGACGATAACCCAAGTTGCTACTAACAGATTTTGGATGTCTCAAAAAGGATGCCAGAGGCTTCTTCACCCCAGCGGGGTGATATGTCTATAGAAAATGGCTTTTGGTTTGACACACAACGGACGACGCGGATATAATATCGCAAACTCTGGAGATATATGAAAACCTATGGCAGATACCTATACCCAACTCTATGTGCATATCGTGTTTTCCGTGAAAGGTAGACACGCACTTATCCCCAAACACCACAAGCCAGAACTTCACAAATACATCACCGGCATCATCACCAACAAAAAACAGAAATTGATTCAAATCAATTCAATGCCAGATCATATTCATATTTTAGTCGGGATGACCCCAGATGCTGCATTATCCAGTTTAGTAAAAGATATCAAGGTGAATTCAACGCGCTTTATCAATCAAAAGCGTTGGACGATGGGTCAATTTGCGTGGCAAGAGGGGTTCGGTGCGTTCAGTTATTCACATTCTCAGATACCTCAGGTAGCGACCTATATTGAAAACCAAGAGGCACATCATTCGCATCAAACCTTTCGCGATGAATATCTTAAGTTTTTAGAGCGTTTTGAGGTCGCCTATGATTTGAAGTATGTTTTCGATCCAGTTGCCGATCTTCCCTCTGAAAATGAGCCGTAGCCCAGTTTTCTATGAACATAGCACTCCAAATCAACGGTATGAAGGTTCTCTGTGTGGCATTCCCCGGGAGTGCGGTGGCTTTGTGTATATTTTTCTATAAACATATTGCTCCGCTGGAGCAAAGAGGAAAACTGAAGGCTAAATAGCATTATTTGAATTTGGCTTTTTCGTTGATTCTTCTTTCAAGAATACGGTAAACTTTCTACCGGTGTTTAGGTGCTTTTATAGGCCCGTTCTCAATAAAAGAGGCTAAGCAATGTCGATAAAATCTATAGAACAAGACTTTATTCATAAAGTCTCAGCAAAAATTCGGATCTTACCCGAGGGCGGAGACCGTTTTCGCGTGTTTACCCCTTTCCGGTTTGACGACGGTGATCACATAGCCATTCTTCTAAAAAAAGAACAGGGACGTTGGTTACTCTCAGACGGAGGGCATACCTATATGCACCTTACCTACGATATGGATGAGCGGAAATTATTTAGTGGTACACGCGGGAAAATTATTTCAAATGCGCTGTCTACGTTTAAAGTTGAAGACCGTTTTGGAGAATTAATTCTTGAAGTCAAAGACGCGCGCTTTGGTGATGCGTTATATGCTTTTGCCCAAGCACTTATAAAAATGGGGGA
>JAJECD010000174.1 GCA_022822215.1 Candidatus Poribacteria bacterium
GGCGTTCTGGGAGGTATAACCAAACATGGAGCTCCGTGATGTCAACAGCAACCCCTCTCCCTTTTTATCACCCGTTATTGATGCGCTTGAAAAAGATGGAATTGCTTGATCGGTTGAACGCGTTCCGTATCATTTTCAGAAGACTGGGAATGAGATGCTGCGGTTAGGATCGCGCTAATTGTCTGAATTACCAACTACCACTTATGTGTTGGTGTTTCAGAGAGGTTTTTAACGAACTCATACGTCCAATCTACAGTCCGATAGCCGCAGTTGCTATAAAACAGAAACGCGCGGTAGTTGTCCCAGGCAGTGCTAATCGCTGCGTGCCGATAGCCGATTTTCTTCATCTCTTGAAGGGCGTACTGGAGCAGATAGCGTCCCAACCCTTTTCCTTGAAAGTCGTCTTCAACACCGAGCCAAACTGTATGAAGCCAGTCTTGGGCATCCGGATGACTTGAAAATTCACCGCCGCAGATGGACTCACAGATGCCAACCTCTTCACCATCTTGGTGGGCAAGCACAGTACAGTTCGGATGCTGTCCACGTCCCTCCTTCCAGTTGATAGAAAGCGTTACCGGTAGACTTGAAGGCATTGGTGTAACAGCGTAGTTTTCCCAATCCAAAAAGACCTCACCTTCAGAACGCCGGTACCCATTGAAGCCAAGAAGGCCTTGAACTTGGTCAAGCGCGTCCGATAGATAGGCGTGTGAAAAGTGATAGAAACGATACCGATAGTCCTGTGGGAAAGCGGAAATTCGGGGAACGTTGAACGCTTTCAGGTAGTCTTCCGCCTTTTCAAGTACGGCTTGTCCAACGCGTCGCTCACCACGTTCATAACCCATAAATCGAATAACACCTAAGTTTTCTTTTCGATTTTCTCTAGCTGGACTGACACCAACGTGGATAAACGCCTGCGGAACACCATTTCCTATTGCTACAAATGCAGTTTCAGAATCGAGTCCATGCGCCTTTAAATCGGTTTTATCGGTAGTAATTCGCTGCATTGCGACGGCGAATTCTTCCGCTGTGACTGGATAGCAATGCGGCACGTCGGCGGTTAAATGGTTATAAAATTGCGTCACCAATGTTTGCATATCGGGTGTATATTGGAGAATTTCCATCTGTTCCTCCTATTTTTTCTTTTCATTGAAGTCTGATTAGTAGGTTTCAATATTAAATTTAACGTGAGTTTATAAAGGGTTTCTACTTGTAGCGCGATGCACATCGCATCTGGGGTTTTTGCTTGGGTGTTTCTTCAAGTACGCCGCAAAACTGTTAGTTTGCACAGCACATGTCACAAACTAACAGTTTGTGCTACAAATACAAAATTAGCGTTAGGATGGGATTGTTTAGCGTTCCTTGACTTGGAAGCTAGCATCCAACGCCTTCGCAACTCGAACTTGAGACTCTTCAAGGTGTGCCGAGCTATAATCGTCAAGTCTCCCTTGGGCCGTTTGGAGCACGCGTTGTATCCGAGTATTGATTTGCCCGAGATGGAGGCGTGCGAGGGATCTTGCATCTTCAGGCGTGCCGCTATCAGCTTCCAACATCAGTTTGATGAGTTGCTTCAAGTGTTCGCGTTGCAAACCGCGCCGGAAACTGGAGATAAACGCATCTGTATTCGACCACTGCTTTTCGCTTGTATTCCGTTCAAGTTCTACCCAAACCGCGTCCGTAATGCCTGAGAAAAGTTCTGGCATTGTGAAAGCGTCTTCACCTTTAGGAAACTTAAGTTCAGCGTCCTGGACGCGAGAGAGAATCGCCGGATAAAGCAACCGCTCCAAGATGACGGTTTGATTGCGGAGAATGACATCATGCACCGGATAATCGAAACGGGAGGAATTCCAACTGTCTCCACCCCAGTCGCTCCAACGCGTAATCGCCAGGCTGTTAAGTAAGTCAGCTGGGAAATCGAAGGCTTGGTCTGAGAGAGAGTGTTCTTTGATGAATTGGAGTGCCTCGCGTTGTTTTGCTGCAGGGACTGGCACGAAGGGTAAACGTCCATTCTCATCACCGCGGTGGTCTCGATGGTGATACTGTCCACCGATATATCGGCTTGCCAGGTACATTGTGGAACCGTGTTCATACAACAGACTCCCGAATGCACGCCTGACGCGTTGATAGCCCATCCCCTCTGTTGTAACTTTATCTGCAATCTTATCCCAGAGTCCGACAACCACCTCGCGCCGTTGCTTGGCAAACGCGAGCGGGTCGTCACCGAGATCCCAGCGGTTCACCAGTGGATCGAGGTCCCTAAAGCGATACCCGTAAGCATCCTCATCTGTACCGTAAGTGAGATCTGGTGTTGCAACACGAGAAGCGATTTTGCCCAGTTCCTCTAATTCACCTTCCGATTTGCTGGCGTTGATAGGCTTATAAGCATACTCGACGACCCAGTAGTCCCAGGGGCCGATTGTCTTTGTATAGTAATCTCCCTGTTTTTGACCCTCAGGCGCGATATTCACAGCATCGTATTCCATGACGGAACCGATCAGTGCTTCGCCACTTTTCTTATTCAGATCGTCAAGGGAGAATATTGTACTCGCTTTAAAGTTGTGGCGGAATCCCAACGTATGTCCAACCTCGTGCATCGTCAAGGTCTTGAGTGCCTGTCCGATAAACTCCTCCGGTAGTTCACCGTTTTCATCCGTCAGCCCCCGCGCTTGCAAGACGCTTGCCATAAAGCCCATCTGCCGTGCCAAGCCGGATGCTATCTGACACTGGAATCGTGAAGAGTGGTCCATCGGATGATCGCGTTCATGGGCGACTTCATCAAAGAACGTCATGTACTCTCGCTGCCAATACCTAATCCAGCTTTCACCGATCAGGATATCAGCGTCCAATATCTGGCCCGTCAACGGATTCACACGAGATGGACCAATTGCGAACCCCGCACCGACAACCCAGCGGATCGTATTATACCGAGCGTCTTCTGGGTCCCAATCCTCGTAATCCTGCTGAATCCGCGCTTCAATCGCATCGGCAAAGCCTATTTTTTCAAACGCCTTGTTCCACTCCAGGATGCCTTGTCGGACATAAGGACGGTAGCGATGCGGCACGGTTTTCTCAATGTAGAAGATAATCGGATCCATTGGTGGTGAAAGTTTGGCGTCTTTGTCTGCTTTCTCTAAATGCCACCGGTTGACATAGCGGATAAAGGGGGCATCGCTGGTTTGAGACGAGTAGTCTTTGATCGCCGTCATAAAATGTCCAAGGCGGTCATCAGCCAGCCGTGGACGATAATTATTTTCTGGAAGTTTAGCGAGACTGTAGTGCAGCGTCAACTGGATGCCACGGCTGTCCGGTATCGTGTCCATACGTCTTTGTGATGCGTACACCGCTTCGACTTTCAGTTCGACGTTCTTCGGAAACGCCTTGATTGTCCCCCACGTGCTGCGCGCTTTGTCAAAACGGGCATCAGGGGCAATACGCTGTGCCAAAGGCGGTAGGTCAGACACAAAGACCGGAGAGATATTCACCAGCAAACTTTTTCGTTGTGGATGGATACTTTCAATCTTGAGTGAAAACAGCACGGAATCGTTATGACCCAAGTCAACTGCTTCCGCGATCGGAGTCCCTTTTGTAGCACGAAAGCGCGCATTTTTTCGCACCAGATGCACGTTGTCGCCAACGCGCCGCCAGACGAGCAGCCACTCTTCCAGCGTCATCCCTGAGAGTAGGAAACCACTCCCTAAACCCCGGGCAACGCTAATCATACATAGAAACGGCTGCTCTAATTGTGAGGGTTGTATCTCACAATAAAGGTTTTGTTTTTTTTGATAAAGTTTGAAGAAGCCGTCGGAACTTTTGCTGTCCGCAATCACCTTTGCGAAATCTTCAAACTCTTTTTTCTTTGTTGCTGCTGTTTCCTGTGTTGCAGGTTTTGCTGTTTCCTGCGCGAATACTGGGAAACAATAACCGACTATTACGGTTAAACATATCCAAAAAGTCAACAGGGGTCGCATTATCTCTTCTCCTTAGTTTATTTCGTAACCCAAGTTTGGTATCTAACGATTACAAATCGCACCTCCCAACGAAGTGCGTAAATCCTATATGTGTATATAACCCAAACGGAAACAGAAGTTTCATTCGCCCAGACAAGTTTTCGGAAAGGTAAAAATTTCCGCAAGATAGACAAACTTGCTTAAGTATTATCCGTTTTGCTGATAGTGAACCCGCTGGCTACCATCGAACGAAAATCGGGGCCAATCGCGTTCCCAGTTTTCGGAGGCATAAGGGATATAGTGGCACGCCAACGCGTGTCTACGGGTGCCGGGCTTCAAAATCTCTGCACCCCCGTGAATTAACTTTCCATCAAACAGAATCACATCTCCAGCATTTACTGTAACCTGAACCACATCTCTACCATTTTCGCGAACAACTTGTTTGACTGCCGGAAAATAGCGGTTGTGTTGTTGGCGTTTGTAGGTTTCTCCAGATAGCAGTGTCATCGGTACATCGTTTTTTGTAATTAACCGACCTTTGTGTGAACCGGGCTGCACGATCAGGGGACCGTTATCTTCATCAACATCAACCATCGCAATCCATGCAGACATGCAGTCGGGTAAATAGTATTGGTCTTGATGGAATGGATGCTCCGACCCCTCATAGAAGTGCATCGTTTGGATGCCTTCCGGTTCACCACCAAAACAGTCTGTGAGCGGTCTATGCAAGCGCGCATTGATCATCAAGTCCAATACACGTTGGTCATATAGGTGCTGATTAAAGGTACGAGATCCATATTTATCCTGTTGAAAGAATCCTTCAAGGTGTTTGCGTCCGGCGTGAAGGTCTTCCATGTGCTCTACAAAACTTTGACATTCTTCCGCTGAGAGAACGTTTTCAAGGACAAGATACCCGTTTTCCTGATAAAACCCTTTTTGTGTAAGTGTCAAACCTGCCTGCTCAGATGCCATCGTGTCTCCTTCATTGATGTGCTGTGTTCGCGCTGGTTAAACCTGAATAATTTTATCACGATTGCGAGGTCGTTGTCAAATTCTCATCTGCTGGCTGCTAAGATATATCTTGACCGATTGCCTTGTCTGTGTTATTCTGTCCTAACCAATACTTTTTAGAAGGAGGCAAACCTTTCTCTCCTCCGCAAAAACCACACCCGTTCTGGTCTGGATTCTGGAGAGGTAGGTAATGGTTTTTATGCAGGTTGCAGCAATGTTTGGTGAAGGTAAAGGTGGGGTCGTTGAAAAGCCAGACCCCCAAGCAGCAGGGGATGTCGTCGTCGTCAAAATTCACGCCGTTCCAATGTGTACAGAATACAAAGGATTCATAGGTGGTGGCACCGGCGACCGCTTTGGACACGAAGCCGCGGGTGAAGTCGTTGAAGTCGCACAACCCGGTCGCGTCAAGGTCGGAGACCGCGTTGTCGTGCAACCGCAGAGCGGTTGCGGTAAGTGTTCACTGTGTGTTGTTGGGGAACATATCCACTGCCAGAATGGGCGGAATATTCGAGAGACACTCGGTACAGACCCGGCTTCGGCAACTTACGCTCAGTATCTGCACAAGGTAGACGAATTGCTGTCTCCGATCCCAGATGATGTGAGTTATGAACACGCAGGAATGGCGTGCTGTGGACTTGGACCGACATTTGGGGCAATGGAGCAGATGCAAGTCAACGCCTTGGATACCGTTATGGTTACCGGTTTAGGGCCCGTCGGGTTAGGCGGTATTATCAATGCACACTATCGCGGCGCGCGGGTCATCGGCGTGGAAAGCCATCCGTATCGTGCCGAACTTGCCAAGAAATTAGGCGCGGAAGCCGTCTTCGACCCAACTGATTCGGATGTCCTTGAACAGATTCTCGACTTCACAGACGGTGTCGGTGTTGACAAAGCTGTGGACTGTTCGGGTGCATCCGCTGCGCATCGGTTAATGGTCGATGCATCGCGCAGAAAAGGACAGGTCACATTCGTCGGTGAAGGTGGGGACTTCCTACTCGGCGCGAGTCGGGATATGATTCGGAAGGGGCTTGTCCTTCGCGGAAATTGGCACTACAACCTTGGGGATTATCCCAAATTAATGCAGGTCATTCAATCTGTATCCGATCAGATTGATACCTTCATCACACACACCTTCCCGATGCGCGACGTGCAGCAGGCATGGGAACTCCAAGCGACGGGTGAATGTGGTAAGGTCGTGCTGCGTCCGTGGGAATAGTTGACGCAGTGCCAGCACGGAAAGGTTACCAGACGGTCGCGTCTTGGAGACGACGCAGTTTGAGAACGAAGGAATCCTCGTTGAGTGCTACCATATCGTAAGAGATCGCTTCCCCTTGGGAGACATCGCGTTTGAGGTTGACACCATAAGCCAAACCGAGGGGGAGTAGATTCTCAGCACGCGCAATCTCTGCCTTTTCGATCAGACCGTTGACAGTATAGCCGCCGCTGCCATCAAGGACCTCTCCGGCTTTCAGGTTGCGTTTGGCAACCGTTATGACATCAGCGACCGGTGTCGGCAACGGCGTGCCCGTCGGTTTTCCGTAAAGCGCGGCTTTCGCAATCGAAATTGGTGCCTCAACGGCTACAAGGTGGTACGGACGATAGAGAAGATAGTTATTACCGTCGCCACCCGGATGTAGATTGTAACTGGCAAGATCTTCCTGCGTGAACGGATGATCCGTCCGAATCACGACGAACACTCCCATCCGAAGTGGATCGTCTAACATCGTCTTACCATCGGGTGCGATGCTGTTTGCGAGTTCGACGACACCGTGGCGGCTCAGAATGCCGCCCTCTTCTTTTAAACTAAAGGCTTGGGCGATGTCGGAGATGTTCACTGAAGGTTCGTGCATCCCGCGAATATCTGGGGGGAGTCCTGCCATGTTTGCTAATGAGGTCATCTCAATCTGCGCTTTTGAACCGTCGCGGAACGAGTTGAACATCTTGAAGTTAATCGTGCGCCGCTCAATGAGTTCTTCACTAAATCCGAATCGTTGCGGAACGGTATCTGGTATCCCAGCGCGGTCGTCATCATAAAAGACTGTCCCTCTCCCCGCAGCGACGATCTCAAAACCGAGTGTTTTTGCCCACTCAACGATATTCATCGTCACACCCGGTTGGTCACCGTCAACGAGTGTATAGACAACACCGGCGTTATCTGCTAAGCGTCTCAGGAAAGGACCAACGGTAACATCTGTTTCGACGTTAACCATCACGAGATGCTTTTTGTGCATCAGCGTGTGATACGCCATTTCTGCCCCGACTTCCGGGATACCGGTCGCTTCGACAACCACATCGATGAGATCCGATTGGATAATGTGCAATCCGTCTTTAGTGATA
>JAJECD010000084.1 GCA_022822215.1 Candidatus Poribacteria bacterium
GGGACGCGTCTGGAGTTCACTGAGATGTCTACACACTATGATAATTCACCATAATTATCTGTAATTATTTAGTTGATGTTTCAACTGGTATATGGTAAAGTTAAGAGTCAAAGCATACCCATGGTACAATATGAACCTACGCTTAAACAAAAAACATCATACGACTATATCAAATCAAGCGTGCAAGGAATTTTTTAGAACAGGCAGGAATAACACCATAAAAACAATGACATACAGAGGCTATACAGCCGAAATTATCTATAGTCAAGAAGATGAGTGTTTTGTGGGTGATGTTGTCGATCCTGGGGACGATATTATAAGTTTCCATGGAGATACTGATGAAGAGTTACGCGAGGCCTTTGAAAACGTGGTGGATCTTCACATCAAAGTCAAAACGCAACCAGAAAACCCACCACAAAAGCATAAAGTAGGTAGTTTTTGGACGCGCCTGCGTGAAGTGTTTCACCTATAGAAACAGAGAGTTCACACCGTTCATCACAAGAATAAGGAACTTTACCGGTGAAGATATGTGTCATTGTTTTTGCTAAGAATCCGATCCCGAATCAGGTTAAGACGCGGCTCGTACCGACGTTCTCACCTGAGGAAGCGGCAACCCTATACAAGGCGTTCTTGATAGATGGGTGTGAGGCACTCTCCAAACTCGTCGGTGTGGACTTAATCGTAGCATATACACCACCAGAAGCAGCATCCGATTTACAAGCACTAATTGGAGACAATGCCATCTATATACCGCAGAAAGGAACTGACCTCGGAGAACGGCTTACTTCAACAACACAATGGGCAGCGGAACAAGGCTACACAAAGATTTTACTCGTCGGATCCGACAGCCCGACGTTACCGATTTCATACATCTCAGAAGCATTTACACAACTTGACTCGCGGGACATCGCTATCGGACCCAGTACAGATGGTGGCTATTACCTCATCGGTTTTTCTACGCCGAATATAAAAGCAACAGTCCCGTTTGTATTTGAGGACATCGCATGGAGTACAGCGGACGTTTTTCGACAGACGCTGGCACGCATTCGTTCAGTAAAGGCGACGGTGGGATTACTACCGCCGTGGTATGATATAGATACGGCTGAAGATTTGGCGTTTTTGTATGCACACATATCTGCGACACGACTCGCCGGTGGAACGGTGCAAGCCGTTAGAACAGAATCTCTATTGACAGAATTATTTCCATAAAAAAGGAGAATCAATAATGGGACAATTAGATGGAAAATTTGCGATTGTAACGGGTGGAAACCGAGGAATCGGCAGAGGGATTGCGAGGGGACTTGCAGCAGAAGGCGCAACGCTAACCATCGCTGCAAGAGATGCCAAACTCCTTGAGGAAACCGCTGACGAATTTCGAGCGAACGGCACAAAGGTACTAACCGTTCCGACGGATGTAACGGACGAGGAACAGATCAAAACACTCTTTGCAAAGTCGATGGATGAATACGGACGCTTGGACATCCTCGTCAATAACGCCGGAGCATTTAACGGGGGTCCCATCGGTGAACTCGCAACAGAGGATTGGGATTGGGTTATCAATGTGAATCTCCGCGCGCCGTTTATCTGTACACGTGAAGCATTCGCAATTATGAAGGCACAAGGGGACGGTGGCCGTATTATCAACGTCGGGAGCATCTCCGCACACCGGGTTCGTCCGCGTACTGCGCCTTATAGTGCCAGTAAATTCGGCATCTGGGGATTGACGCAGGTAACAGCATTAGAGGGAAGACCACACGGGATCACCGCAAGTTGTTTGCAACCGGGAAACACCTATGTGGAACGCCACCAAAACCGGGCAGAGCCACCGAGCGAACCGATGATGGACGTTGACGATCTGGCGCAAGCGGCTGTTTTGATGGCTACCCTCCCACCCAATATCAATATGTTAGAAGCGACTGTCTTACCTATTGGGCAGCTCTATGTCGGACGTGGTTAGCACTCGTGCTTATAGAGGCGCCGCCGGAGGACATCATGAAAGTGAATCGGACGCAATTCATGGAGGAAGGTTATCTCGTTGTTCGGGAGGTAGTCCCACCAGAGGAACTCGACGCGCTTCGGGAAAGTTATGAATTAATGGTATCGCGTCAGCGAGAAATCTGGTCACGAGAACGGTCACCAAATGACCCACCGGGTGGGGTATGGGAGACTTCAGCACAACCGCGTCTCTTGCTTGGACGCGATCCACTCGCCGGGCATGTTGATGAGAAAACCGCCAGTGCCATTGAAATTTGGGCACACGAAAATATGCAAGGGATTAGCAGTGAACTCCTCGGCACAGCGGATGCAGGCGTTACCGAGATGATGCTTATGTGTAATCCGGTCCGAGACCGCGGACCTGCGACTTGGCATCGAGACCATCATCCGATTGATACCGCACCACTACAGGGGTATATTGACGACATCGTAGAAACAGGACCGCGCTACATTCAGTGGAATCTCTCACTCTACGATGACAGTGTGCTATGGGTGCTGCCGGGTAGCCATCTACGGGTGAACACCGAGGCGGAAAACGAACAGTTGTTGGCAGACCCGAAGGTTCCGCTACCCGGTGCCCTTCAAACACACCTTAATGCAGGGGACGGGGTCGTTTACATTTTGCCAATTTTGCACTGGGGCAGCAACTACAGCAGAAAAATGCGGCGCACGATTCATGGTGGTTTCTCAAATTATACCCACTACCCGACGTTCGACTATATAGAGTACCTGTCCCCGGAAGTACAAGAGATGTTTGACCGGTGGAACGTGCGCAGCAATCAGATGAAAGTATGGTGTGAAGAAGCACTCCGAGCCGCCATCAAAAAGGATGCCACTGCCTACCACGCTGCTCTGGAAAAACTCCATCCAGATAGAGGCGAGAAAGGGAAGATACTCTCTACCGTCTTTTTGTGCAAAGCTGCGTGCTTTGTGGCATTCACACACGGTTGTGAACTCGAAGATATTCCCGATGATCTCAAGAATCGCGGCAAGGGTCCCCACGCTATCACGCTGAATTGGGGACCCTCTTTCGCTGAAGATCGGTTTACGAGGGAGGAGGCATCTGTTCTCTGGGAACGTTTTAAGCCGCTTGACGCGCTCTTGAAAACTGACGAAGAGTTGTATCTACCGGGTTTCCAATCGGGTCCGATGCACTACTATTTCAACGAGATGCCTGCTAATTTCAGTGTTGAAGATTTCATTAAGACATGGAATTTTCTTTAACCATCAGGTCTGAGAGGCTTTTCCTTCGTCAACGCGGATCTAAAATTGTTAAGAAACTTGCTTTAGGTTATGAACGGTTTTTTAACGATTAGAACACTGCCCTGACAACGGAAGGGCAACTCAGATTTAATCGTTAAAGTTGTAAACCGAGCATTCCCTTCAGATAGAAGTAGGCTTCTTCCGTATAGCGAGGGAGATTTTCTGGGTCTTCGACCTCTAATTCCAGTGTCAGGTCGCCTTGGTAGTCCACTGCTTGGAGTGCCTCAATAATCTCTTTGAGATTGAGACCTCCGCGTCCAATGCCGACAGAGACGGTCCCGAGATGGTCTTTGAGATGCACGGCATACAGACGCGAGGCGAATTGACGAATCGCTGCAAGCGTATCAACACCAGATGCGTGGAAATGTCCTGTATCTATGCAGACACCAACCCGCTCGTCTGAAATCGCATCCAGAATCGTTTGAAAGTCCGAGGCTTGCTCAAGAACGTTTCCGTGATGGGGTTCGAGTGTCAATTTGATTTGACTTTCCGCGGGTATACGTTGCAACACCTCACGGACACAGGCAGTAACCCTGTCCAACGCTCCAGGTTCCGTCCTCCGTTGAGCACCGCTTGTGGTCAGATGGGTTGCGCCGAGTCTTTCGGCGATTTCAACGCATTTGGCGATTGCGCCTGCGCGTACGTCAACATCAGCAGTGTCCTGTCCACCCCATCCGGGTGGATAGAGTCCGGCACACTTCATGCCAGACGCGTCAATTTTCGTTTTCATACCGTCTATGTCAAATGCGTGCGCAGCATCCACGCTCCAGATAAGCGGTCCATGGATTTCCATGAGACGATAGCCAATCTGTGGCGCATATTCTAAAGTCGCGGCTACCTCATCTTCAGCGTAACCTCGGTAACAGATAGAAGCACAAATAATATCCATAAAAACGCTCTTCCTTCAAGTTATTGCAGAACACCTTAAGGAGACACACAGATCCATCAATTATCGTATCAATTGCATATATTTGTCATGCGCTCCAATCCAAAACCAGAAAAAAGTTCCTTCATTTTCATAAGCGAGTGTTCTATATTTAGGACCGACTCTCGCAGACCAATATGCACCGACCTTCTTCAAACGCACAGACGGATGGTTCGGATCTTGCTTCAACAGCTCAAAACTCTTGTCTGCCAGTAACTGAACATGACGAGGCAACCCTTGATAATGTCTCCGAAAACGCTGGTCTCTTAGGTGTCTTATATTTTTTCGCATTTGCCTGCCCGAAAATCAGCCAGAGCCTCCTTTGCGAAGCGGTCAAGTTTCCCAGCCTTCACGTCTGTTTCAAACTGTTTATCCCATGTCTCCGCCTCCATCTCATACATCTTCAAAACTTTGTGCAGCGCGACTTCTAAGGTTTCCAATAACTCTTTTTTCGTTTTTTCTTTACAGCCCACTTCGGGCAGTTCTTGGATCCACCCAATCCACCCATCTCCTTTCTTTTCAAGATGGGCAGTATAGGTCTCTCCAAGTCCCTGGTCTTGGATCTCAGCAGTATGAACCTGTGTCATGTGATTCCTCGCGTGAAATGCATTTTAAAAGATAGTTTATTATATCACGTCCTAACTCAATTTTCAAACAATCCCTTGAAAAACCCAGGACCATTTAGTTTTCGGTTCCGATTTTGATTTTGGTTTACATAGGTTAACGTTTGTAGGAAATATCGCGAGCACAGCTCGCTCCTACAGCGGAGAAATATCTACATCTATAAAGTAAATCTGTAAAACTAAATGACCC
>JAJECD010000126.1 GCA_022822215.1 Candidatus Poribacteria bacterium
ACGAAAGATGGATTTGAGATGGCAATCGGTGTTAGTTATTTTGGGCATTTTCTGCTTACTGAATTATTGCTGGATGTGTTGAAGAAAAGTACCCCATCAAGGATGGTTATTCTTTCATCTGTCGTTCATGCAGGTAGTGAAAAAAACCGACCCACTGTCCATTTGGACGATTTGAACTTTAACACAAGGAAATTCAGTAATTGGGCGGCGTATGCTGAAGCTAAAGTTGCTGCTGTCTTATATGCAATGGAGCTCGCGCAAAGATTAGAAGGGACAGGTGTGACAGCAGTTTCCGTTCACCCGGGTTGGGCACGCTCGAACTTTGGCGGCAGTAGTTTGCTTGTAACAATCATGCGTGTGCTAATGGCACCGCTCAACCCTTTTATTACTGAGAGTAACGAAGAGGCAGCCCAAACCTCACTTCACTGTTTGCTCTCTGATGATGTACCAAACCATTCAGGAGCATATTTTAGCCAAAGCAGCGTGCTTTATAGAGACAGAGAATGTAGAAATGGAGGCTGGCCTATGACATCTCCAAATTCAAATGCCAGAAATATGAATACTGCAAAGGAGTTGGTGGAGCTAAGTTATAAATTAGTTGGATTGGATAAATAGTGTGCCATTCTAACAGTAAAAAAATTTGGGAGGTTTGGCTATGAAAACGTCTATTATTCTCATAAGCGGGTTCTTGATGTTCAGTTTTGCTGTAGCGGGGGCTGCGGGTGTATGGACAGACCCATTTGATGGCAACGAACTCGTCGAAGAGTGGAAGTTCCGTGACTATCGGGACAAAGTTACAACTTATGAAGTCAAAGATGGCTTCTTACAGATGACCAATCCAAATGGTGGATGGGGGCATACCACCCCTGACAAACCGATGCTTGAACGGGAAATTCCCAAAAGTGCGGCGAAAAATATAACGGTAAGTGGAATTTTCTCCACTGAACCCGATAAACCGGCAGATGCGTGGATTGGTATTTTCCTTTACAGCGATGATGACTTGAACTATGCCTGCTTACTGTTTGGTGGCGAAGCCAATCAACCACAGAAAACGCTGATCGGTAGTATGGTTGAAGCCAATTGGCAAGACAAAGGACACTTCCAGACCGGCTTCGATGTTCCCCTTCACCTCAAGATCGTCAAAGAGGATGACCTCTTCTCGGGTTATTATCGAGAGAGTGAAAAAGATGAATGGAAACTCTCTGGAGACAAGACGTGGAACCATAAGTTTGATGTCGAACGCGTCGGGATCGGTTTCATGAACAGTTGGGGTGGCAAAACGGTTACCTTTCTTGTCGATACACTTTCTATTGAGGGCGAAGGGATTGAGCCTTTGGCAGTTGATCCAACGGGTAAATTGACGACAACATGGGGTGCCCTTAAAACGACTCGATAATCTCCAGTCAACAGGATGAAGTCTCTTGTGTTCTCGATTCTTTTCGGTAAGAAAAGAAATTCATCCGGCAGATTGGCAAATTTAAAATGGGGTGGTGCGAGCACTACCCCAATAACATCATCTTAAAACGCAAATATACCAAAAACGACCTTTTCAAGCCATTCAGGTTACAAAAAAATAAGGAGAAATTCTACTGCCATGTCCATTCCTAAGATATCCGTGAATAACCCTGTTTTGGCAAACATGCTGATGATTATAATCATCGCTTTTGGGACGTATGCATGGATAAACCTTCCACGAGAACTCACACCAGAAATCGCATTACAGAGCGCAACCATCACAACCCTATATCCCGGTGCTTCCCCCGAAGAGGTTGAAAAACTTGTTACTGCTCCTATTGAAGACGCTATCGAAGAAAATGTCAGCAAAATCAATCTGCTGTTTTCTACTTCTTCAGAGGGACGTTCCGCTATCTCTGTCGACTTTGAAGAGATGAATGACCGAGATTACGACAAGGAAATTGAAAATCTCCGCACGGCTGTTGAAGGCGTGAATGACTTGCCAGAGGAGATTTTAGATGATCCGAAAGTCGAAGAACTCGATGTCTCTTCAGGTTTTCCTATGTTGACAATCGTTGTTGGTGGGGATATTTCGGAAAGGCAGATGCGGGATATTGCCGAGAATCTTAAAGATGAAATATTGGATATTAAAAACATCGCATCTGTCCGGATAGCAGGACTTCGTGAAAGAGAAATCTGGGTTGAGATGGATCCGGATCGGTTGAATGCATATCAGATCCCCATTGCAGGCGTTGTTGCTGCGCTCGGTGCCAGTAACTTGAACTTGCCAGCAGGCACGATGGAACTCGGTAATACCGAGTTCATGGTGCGGACGATGGGAGAATTCGCGAGTCCCGATACGATCGGTGAGACCATTATCGCTGTTCAACCGACAGGTACACCCCTGCGGCTAAAGGATGTTGCGACCATTTCGGACACCTATGAAGAAGCGAGGACACTCTCACGGATTAGCGGGGAACCCTCTATCAGTTTGAGTGTGCAAAAAAAGACGGAGGGCAACACAATCGCTTTGGTGGCTGAACTCCGTGAGTTGGTTAAAAAACGGGGAGGTGATCTGCCTGAGGGTGCTGAACTAACGGCTGTTAACGATTATTCGGTTATACTTGAAGAACGGTTAGGGATTCTTGAAACAAACGCACTTTTCGGTTTAGTACTGGTTGTGCTAATGCTCCTCCTCTTTATCGGGTGGCGCAACGCTATGTTCGCTGCATTGGGCATACCGGTTGCCTTTATGGCGACCTTTTGGTTCATGTCTATAGGCGGATACTCACTGAGTGGGGTTTCCCTGTTTGGACTTATTTTGGTCGTAGGGATTGTTGTAGATGATGCGATTGTTGTTGTAGAAAACATCTACCGACATATTGAATCAGGGGCATCTCCGAAAGTTGCTGCGATTCGTGGCGCGGAAGAAGTCGGCTGGCCAGTGCTTGCGGCGAGTTTGACGACAATCTGTGCGTTTGGTCCGTTGATGTTCATGTCGGGTGTCGCCGGGCAGTTTATGCGGGTCGTGCCGATTATGGCGATCCTCGTCTTGGTGGCATCGCTCTTTGAAGTGTTCGTTATTTTACCAGCGCACGTCTCCGAATGGGGCAGACCTAAACCCCGAACGGGGCGCAGCAGACTTGAGCCACTCCGAACCCGATCTCGAAATACTTTTGCCTTAACTGCCTACATTGTCGGCTTTCTGGCATGGTTCGGTACGGTTTTCGACCTCATCCGAAACCGATACGTGAAAGTCCTGAAAATGACGATCCGATACCGATATGCTTTCGTCGGATGTGTGCTCTTGATCGGCTCAATTGTCTGTGTTGGCGCGTTCGTGGTACTTGACAAGGAACTCTTCCCTGGCGAAGATTTTCCGCAATTTTACGTCAAAGCCGAAATGCCGCCCTCCTATGGTATGCAAGAGACAACCAACATCATAGCCCAGATTGAAGAAGCCGCGAAGACACTGCCGGACAGCGAAGTCGCCGCAATTGTTAGCAACATCGGTTTACATACACCGACTGCGGGCTTGGAGGAAGGCGTTACTTACGGCTCAAATTTTGGTGAAGTTATCATTGAATTGACACCCAAAGCAGAACGCACGCGCGGTGTAGATGACATCATCGCGGAACTGCGGACGAAAACCACAACCATTAGCGGCATAGAAGAGTTGAATTTCATTACACAGGAAGGCGGGCCACCACAAGGAGAGGATGTTGAAGTCAAGGTGAAGGGGGCGAGATTTGACCAACTTACAGGACTCGCTGATACCCTTAAAGTATCGCTCACGCAGATGGACGGGGTCTACGACATCCGAGATGACTTCCGCACGGGTAAATCCGAACTCCGTATCTATCTGAAACCGGAGAAAGCACATCAATACGGATTAACCACATTCCAAGTTGCCCAAACGGTGCGCACTGCTATTGAAGGTGCCAAAGCGACAACGTATCGTGAAGCCGACGAGGCGATTGATGTCATCGTCAAATACGAGGAAGGGACGCTCGGGAACCTTGCTGAACTGA